>DATIED010000556.1:0-3952 GCA_035455965.1 Spongiibacteraceae bacterium | reverse complement strand
CCTTGGTGTCCTGCGGAATTGCCGCGCGCTCGACCGTCAGAATAAATTCGCCCAAATGTTGATCGAGCGTATACATCTGCACGCCCTGGCCGGCGGTCAATACCAGCATGACCGACGGACCGTACAACACGTAACCGGCCGCCACCTGTTGCCGGCCGGGGCGCAGGAAGTCCGCCTCGGTGACCGGCGTTGCGGCCGGCACGTCGTACAGCGAGAAAATGGTGCCGACCATGCTATTGATATCGATATTGGATGAACCATCGAGCGGATCGAAGGCGACCAGATAACGGCCGTCGGCATTGGCCGGCACGATGGTGTCTTCCTCTTCGGAAGCCAGTGCTCGCACGGTGGGTTCGGCCTGCAGCAGCGATTTCAAAATATCGTTGGCTATAACATCCAACTTTTTTTGTTGTTCGCCCTGCACATTTTCGGCGTCGGCTGTACCAAGTACGCCGGCCAGCGCGCCGCGATTGATTTGTCGTGCGATATCGCGACAGCCATCGGCGATAGCGCTCAACACGGCTATCAATGCCGGTTGCAGCGATTGACTCTGCAACACTTGTGGCAGACGTTGCATATGCGAACCCCTTTCTTTTATTGAATATCGCAGGCGAATATCGCGACCGCATGAAGTGGCCGCATTATGCCATCGCCCCCTGGCGGTGTCAGTAATTAGCCAGTGAGGGTCAGTGGTGGCAGCGACGCATCTATAAAGTAGCATGTCGCGCGCTGCAGATTTAAATGCGGCGCGCCGGCTCAGAGCACAAGTCGGGCAATATACCATCGGTAATTTCCGCAGTCGGTGGGCAATTGCGCAAAAACACTTAGATTAAATTTTTATGGAAACGCACAAAGCGGCGTCGGCTGCTCATAACCAGCGTCTCGACAAACTATTGACCGCTGCCACTCGCCCCCGGGGAACCGTGGTAACTGCTTATGCCGCCAGCAAGTTTTTCTTATCGAGCGAGCCCTGAAACTACGCGCGAATCGAATCGGGGCCGGAGTTGCGGCGTGCACCGATATCGATGCTGAATCGAATGCCGCAGTGCGGCGTCTGAAGTTTGGCATCCGGCGCCGCATTGCTTCGTGCGCGCTGCATTGTGTCATCGAAATGGCGCGTTTCACTCGCCGAGCGTCGAAAAATTCGCCGAGCGTCAAAAATAACTCAGCAAAAATATCTCTGTCCAATCAAGACTAAACGATTCCGTTAGGGCGCGTGCGCGCACCGAAAAATGCGCTGTGATACGCATCGCAAGACGGGCTTGATGTGCCGCAAAGCGCTAGCTAAATTGAAGTCGAGGCTTGCGGCTAAAGGAGGAGTTGAACATGCGACATGCAATATTGATGTGCTGTTTCCTGGCAACGGCAGCCCACGCAGTCGATTCCGTTACCGTTGTTACGACGGTGGATTCAGGTGGTGAAGGAGTGTGCAAAGTGGCGGTGGAGCGTGTCGGCGAAGCGATGCCGGCCGGCAATTACCAAGGCCAATGCGCTAACGGCAAACCCGAAGGAATCGGCGAAGTTACATTTAATAACGGCGATCGTTTTAACGGCGAATTCAAGAACGGCCGTATCGATGGCAAAGGTACCTGGACTAGCGGCACCAGCGGCAATACCTACACCGGCAATTGGCGCAACGGCAGACGCGCCGGCGAAGGTACCTACAACTGGGCGCACGGTACGCAGCAGTATGTCGGCGAATGGGCCGACGATAAACGTCAGGGGCAGGGTACCTTTACCTGGGCCAACGGCGATCGCTTCGAAGGAGAGTTTCGCAACAATCAGCAGTACACCGGTACTTTCTATACCGCCGGCGGCAAAGTGCATACCTGTTACATGGGGCTCTGTCGCTGAGGAAGTCGCCAAAAGAGCAGTGTCGTAAAGAGATCGCAATAATTCGCCGCGCTACGGTAGCGGCCAAAATAATCGAGACGTCATCATCCACGATGTCGCTCGCAACCGGCTCTCGCCCGAGAACCTCCTGGAAGTTTGTAGTCGGGAGGTAATTTACCCTGCAGTACAGGGTGGCCCTTCTTCCGGAACGAAGTGGGGCTTTTTTTTTGCCTCGAATTTCAGATGCGCGCGCAGGTTATTTGCACCAAGTCGGCGCGAATATTCTGCACGCGCACTGATTTGTTCACCGAAATGTTTAGCCGTCCACGGTTTTCCTGACATAGCGCCGATTAGGCCGCTGGCACCCCGCTTGCATTGGCCCTTTTTATAAAATTGTTATCGACCGAAATTTCTTTGCGCAGTTTTGGAATCCAATGGTTGTTAAAAAAAGTGCCTCACTTACCGTCATGCTGGTCGATGATCAGCCGGCGCGCGCGGCATTGCTCGAGCAGGCGTTGCTCGATCATCAGTACACCGTCATTGCACGTCTGAGCAGCGCGGAGGGTTTGGCCGCGCAAGTAGCGCGGTTGGCGCCCGATGTCATCATCATCGATATCGAATCGCCGGATCGCGACACACTGGAGCACATGGCATTACTGCATCGCGACAACCCGCATCCGATCGTCATGTTTTCCGCCGAGGGCGATACCTCGGCGATCGAGCGGGCGATGCGCGCCGGCGTCAGTGCGTACGTGGTGGATGGTTTGAATCCCGCACGCGTGAAAACGATTGTCGATGTTGCCATCGCGCGCTTTCGCGAATATCAGGCGCTGCGGCGCGAGCTGGAGGAGACGCGCAGCCAATTAGCGGATCGCAAACAGGTCGATCGCGCCAAGGGATTGTTGATGAAGCACCGTCAGATGGATGAGCAGCAGGCATATCACGCGATGCGCAAAATGGCGATGGATCGCGGCCAGCGTCTGGCGGAAGTGGCCGGCAATATCATCGCCGTATTGGAAATGCTGGAGGCATGAAATTGACCGGCAACCGAATCGAGGCCATCCACCGAATGGAGACAATCTACGCAATGGAGCGAATCCAATGATATTGGAAAAACATACATTGCGTCTGGGTTACATCCCGCTCACCGATTGCCTGCCATTGGTTGTTGCCAAAGAGCAAGGCTTTTTCGCCGCCGAAAATCTAACGGTCGATCTGTGCTGCGAGGCGTCGTGGGCGAATATTCGCGACAAACTCATCGTCGGCCATCTCGATGGCGCGCAAATGCTGGCGCCGATGTTATTGGCAGCCAGTCTCGGTATCGGCGGCGTACGCAAGCCGATGTTTACCGCATTTGCACTCGGTCTCAATGGTAACGCGATCACCGTGTCCAACCGTTTGTTCGCCAATTTGCGTGCTTTCTCGGTGCGCGAAGCGCGCGCCGCCGCCGCTGCCGCCCCCGCCGAGTCGCTCGATGCGGTGCGCGCACTTGCATTGGTCGTAAAGCAGCGCCGCAATGCCGGCCTGGAGCCATTGGTATTCGCCACAGTATTTCCGTTCTCCAGCCACAATTATCTGCTGCGTTACTGGCTGGCCGCCGGCGGTATTGATCCGGATCGCGATGTGAAGCTAGTGGCGCTGCCGCCGTCGCAGATGGTCGACAACTTGCGTCTGGAACACATCGACGGTTACTGCGTCGGCGAGCCCTGGAATAGCTGTGCAGTGGCAATGGGGCTCGGCCGCTGTCTGGTGACCGGCTACGAGGTCTGGCAAAACGCGCCGGAAAAAGTATTTGGCGTCACTGAGCAATGGCATCGAGAGAATCCCAACACGCACGCCGCCGTGTTGCGTGCGCTCGACGCCGCAGCGGCGTGGATCGAAAATAATTTGGGCAGTGCGTTGCAACTGCTCGACCGTGGTCACTACGTGGACGTGCCGGTGGCGTGGTTGGCACAGTCGCTGACCGGCGAACTGCGCGCGGGCCTCGAACAGACGCAGCGTGGCCCCGAGCACTTCCACGTGTTTCATCGTTACCAGGCGAATTTTCCCTGGCGCTCGCACGCGCAATGGTTGTTGCAGCAGATGTCGCGCTGGGGGCAATTACCCGCGAATATCGATA
>DATIED010000555.1:0-9200 GCA_035455965.1 Spongiibacteraceae bacterium | reverse complement strand
GCTTTCGACGATCGGCAACAACGCGAGTTCGGTGGGCATATTGCGCTGTTGGAGTGCAGAGACGACATAATGCAGGTAGCGGCTGGAGCGTTCGGTGGAGCGGTAGAGGAAGGCGGGATTATTGCGAAACCATTTCAGCTCGGTATCGATGGCCGGGTCGTCCATGCGCCAGTCGAGCTGAAAGCCGCTGCGCACGCTCGGCCAAACAGTATTCGAATCGGCGTTGTAGGGCTGATCGAAACCGTTATGGTTGGCGTCGGGGTAGGAAAGAATAGAATTCAGGCCGCCCGCTGGATGATTACTGTTCTTGGCGATGCTATCTGCGGCGTTTGGTTGGGTCGGAAGCTGGTTCTTGGTGGTGCTTGGGGTGGTGCTACAGGCGCTGATAATAAGAGAAGAGGCTACGCAAAGCGAAGCTGCGAAGTCGCTGATCTTTAGTCGTTTTTTCTTACAGTGGGCAGAGAAAAATCGCATTATCGGCGCATCTTTATCGTTGATTGGCGACCCAGAGGTTGGGGCAAGTGTATGGCTTTGAGACGGTCGAGTCAAAAACCATGTCTCAAAATTGATCTTTCCAGCCGCGAATAGCCGCGAATATGGCCGCCAGGTTCTCGGTTTGCGCACCGTGTCGACGGGCGGCGGCGAGCACCGACGGGGTCTGACAGCGCAGAAAAGGATTTGTTGCCAGCTCCAGGCCGATGTTCGAGGGTAGCGTGGGCCGCTGTTCGGCGCGCAATGTCGCGGCCTCTGCGGCGCGCTCACGTACGACGGCATTATCCGGCTCTACCGCCTGGGCAAAACGCAGATTGGCTACCGTGTACTCATGACCGCAATACACCGCAGTGGCGGTTGGCAGTTGTGCGAGCTTCTGCAGGCTGGCCAGCATTTGCGGCGGAGTGCCTTCAAATAGACGGCCGCAACCGGCGGCGAATAGCGTATCGCCGCAAAATAACGTTGGCGGATGGCTATCCGCAGCGTAGTACGCGATATGGTCCAAGGTGTGGCCTGGTATCTCAAGCACATCGAATGAATAGCCGAAGACGTCGACTGTATCGCCTTCTTCGAGCTGCTTGTCGAGGCCTTTAATGCAGGGCTGGTTGTCGCGATTGTGCGGGCCGTAAACGGTCAGGTCGGAAAAGGCCTGCCGCAGTTGGCCGATGCCACCGGTGTGATCGTGGTGGTGGTGCGTGATCAAAATGCCTTGCAGCCGTAACTTTTTAGCGGCGAGGAACACCAGCACCGGCGACGCCTCCCCGGGATCGACTACCCAGGCGGTGCTGCCGTCGTGCAGACACCAAATATAATTGTCGGTAAAGGCCGCGATCGGTTCGATAAACATCGTAACAGTCTGCCCTGCTATTGGTTCTGGGAAATGCGCTCGGAAAAGTGCGCTCTGGAATCAGTCGTGCAGAATCGGGACGAGAGCGGGTAATATACTGCGCTAGATCGTGGATGATAACCGGCTATAGGATTCGCTGCATGCCCTTGTGGAAACATCAGCCCCCGCCCGATGCGTTAGCGCCCATTTTGCATGCCTGGTATCAGACCGATTTGGGTCGTACCGTGCTGCGTGCCGAGCAGCGCTTGATCGAGCGCTGTTTGACCGATGCCTTTGGTTATCATCTGTTACAGCTCGGCATTGATAGCGAGTTGACCTTCTACGATGATTGTCGCGTGCAGCGTTGCTTTAAAGCCGGCCCGGTACCGCCCGTACATATCGGCGGATATGGCCCGGGCTTCGTGCAATGCGATGTCGAGGAACTGCCGTTCGAATCGGATAGCCTCGATGTCGTCATCGTGCACCACGCGCTGGAGTTTGCCGCTAACCCGCACGCGGTGTTGCGCGAGTTGTATCGCGTTGCCGTGCCGGAGGGGCGCATCGTGCTTGTGGGTTTTAATCCATGGTCGCCGCTCGGCGCGCGCATGGCGCTGGGACGCTGGCGTAGCAACAGCATTTGGCGCAATCATTTTTTATCGGTGTCGCGCTTGCACGATTGGTTGCAACTACTGGGCTTTGCCATGCAGCGCACCGATTATGGTTTTCACCGCCTGCCGTTGCACCAGGCTGGCCAATGGCCGGTCGGCTCCGAACAGGAATGGACTCGGCATTGCCCCGGGGGCGGGGTGTACGCAATTACCGCCATCAAGCAGGTATCGCGCTTTATTCCGATGAAGCCACTGTGGGCGCGTGCCCGTCCAGCATTGTCGCCGCTGGCGGTAGTCAAGCCGAGCACGCAACTGCGGCCGCGCACTAAAATCGAACCGAAACAGGTGGGTAATCGTTGAAGCAAGTGGAAGTATTTACCGATGGCGCCTGCAAGGGTAATCCGGGGCCCGGTGGTTGGGGCGCTCTACTGCGATATCAGGGCAGCGAAAAAGCGCTCTATGGCGGCGAGCCGCAAACCACCAATAATCGCATGGAGCTGCGCGCCGCAATCGAGGCGCTGGCCAGTCTGAAAGAGCCTTGCGAAGTGAGTCTGACTACCGACTCTCAATACGTTTTGAAGGGTATTACCGAGTGGATCGGGCAATGGAAGCGGCGCGGTTGGCGCACGGCTGCGAAGGCGCCCGTGGTTAATGTCGATCTATGGCAGCAGCTCGACGAGCTCAATCAAAAACACGTCGTGCGCTGGCATTGGGTGAAGGGCCATAGCGGGCATCGCGAAAACGAAATGGTGGACGCGCTGGCCAATCGCGGTATCGAAGAATTGCGGCAACGCTAGAGGAATGGGGATGCGACAGATTGTTTTAGATACTGAAACCACCGGCCTGGAGCATAGCCAGGGGCATCGTCTGATCGAGATCGGTTGCGTCGAGCTGATCGACCGCAAGCTCACCGGTCGGCATTATCACCAATACGTCAATCCGCAGCGCGAGATCGATGCCGGTGCGATCGAAGTGCATGGCATCACCAACGAAATGCTCGCCGATAAGCCGGTGTTTGGGCAGGTGGTCGATAACTTGTTGGAGTTCATTAGCGGCGCCGAGCTGATCATTCACAATGCACCATTCGATATCGGCTTCTTGAACAGCGAGTTGAATCGCCTGGAAAGCGGTCTGGAGTCGATCGAGCGCATTTGCGGTATCGTCGATACGCTGGTGATGGCGCGGCAACGGCATCCCGGCCAGAAAAATAATCTCGATGCGTTGTGTCAGCGCTACGGCGTCGATAACTCGCAGCGCGATCTGCACGGCGCGCTGTTGGATGCCGAGATCCTCGCCGACGTCTATCTGCTGATGACCGGCGGCCAAACGGCGCTCGAGCTGGCGGCCATCGAATCCGAGGATCGGGGTAGCGCGGGCGGCGGCACCGGCGTACGCCGGCTCGATTCGCAACGGCCGGCGCTTAAAGTTGTGCGCGCGCAGCCGCCCGAACTGGCCGAGCACGAGCTCCGGCTGGCGGGTATCGATAAGGCCCGCGGCGGCAATACGGTGTGGCGGCGTTAATGTCGCGGGCGGCGGCGTGTTTTCCTATGCTATACATAACAAGCATTTACTGCAGTGGGCGAAAATCTGCCGCAATTTGTCCGCGCAGTACGCTGCAGCTGAATGAGTTTTTATCGTTAACCCTGTTGAAGGACGCAATGTGTCGCAGGCTGTAGTCGTAAACCTAAACTCTTTGGCGCTGATTCGGGAAGAGCTCGATGCGACCATTCAACGGGCGGCTGGCGAGTTCGAGGCGTACTTGCTGGATCTCGGCAATCGCAGCGCCATCGACAATTGCTGCACCGATATCGCGCAGATTGCAGGCACATTGCGGTTGATTGAATTCACGGCTGCCGCGCTGCTCGCCGAGGAGATGTCGGCCACCGCCCGCGAAATTGCGGTGCCTGCCGCCGGCGCCAGTGCCGAGGCCCTGGCAGGCGCCCTGAGTCATGCTTTTTTTGTACTGCCGCGCTATCTCGAATTTGTCGCAACTAAACATTTTGCCGATCCTATTTTAATTATTCCGTACGCCAACGAGCTGCGCGTAGCGCGACGCCTGGCGCTATTGCCGGAAAGTCATTACGAGCGGCGTGCGCTGGCCCTGCTGCCGATCAGTGCGCTGCCCACGGTGAGCACAACGGTCGCCGTCGCGGAACTGGAGCGGCTGCGGCAGATGTATCAGGTGGGATTGCTGGCGATTTTGCGGCAGAAAAATCAGGCGCTCAATCTACAGTTGATCGCGCGCGCCAGTGCGCGCTTCGCGCAGCAGATCGATGGTAGCAGCGGCCAGGGTATCTGGTATCTGGCGGCGGCGGTGGCGGAGTGCCTGGCGCAGGGCGGTTTGAGTCTGAATCTGAATCGGCGCCGCACGCTCGGCCTTATCGAGCGATTGATGGCGCGCTATTTAAAAGGCGGCGAGGCGGCATTGGCGGCACTGCTCGATGACGGCACGCGCCGCGAGCTGGTTTTTTTATTGGCGCTATCGCCGTATCGAGAGGGTTTTGCGAAACGCGTCATCGATGCCTTCGCGATTCCGCATTTGCATCCGGACGATCGCGAATTGACGGCGCAGCAGGAGTCGATGCGCGGGCCCGGTATCGAAGCGATCGATTCCGTGGTGAAAGTATTAAAGGAAGAGCTGCGAGCCGCCAAAGATATTTTGGAGATCGCCGCGCAGAGTCAGGCGGTATCGGCGGAGGAGTTGGCGCCGTTCAAGGAAACCCTGGAGCGTGTGGCGGATACGCTGCGCATGGTGAATTTAAAAGCGCCGAGCAATATTCTGCGCGAACAATTGCTACAAGTCGAAACCTGGTCCGCGCAAAAAAATGGCGTCGGCAGCGAGCAGTTTCTCGCGGTGGCGGATGCGCTGCTTTTTATCGAAAGCAGCTTGTCGGGTTTGTATCGCAACGAATTGACCGCGAGCGATCTGGAACAGGTGACCGACGCGATGCGTCAGCAGATCGTCGCCGATGGCCAGTTCGCCGAGGCCGCAAGGATCGTCATCGACGAAGCGCAATCCGGCATTGCCATGGCCAAACGGGCAATTATTTCCTATGTGGAATCGAACTTCGATCCGATCCATATCGCCAACGTAGCGGTCACATTGAATACCGTGCGCGGCGGTGTACAAATATTGAATCATCTGCGCGCAGCCGCCGTTTTGAAGGGCTGTAGCGCTTTTCTCGAGGCGCACGTACAGGATCGGCAACACAGTGCGCCGCAGCGGCATCAATTGCTGGAAACGTTGGCGGATGCGCTGATCAGTCTCGAATATTATCTCAGCGAGTTGGCGGCGGTGCGCACGCCGGACGAGAAAATTCTAACGGTCGCCGAGGAAAGTCTGGCCGCCCTGGGTTACGCGGTGAAAAAATAAGTGCTCTATTCTCTGCTCGCTCTCACACTGGTCGTTATTGCAATAGCCGCGGCGTTATTTGCGCTGCGCTTGCTGATCGGCACCTGGCTGCTGGGCTGGTTGCGCGGCACTGCCGGTATCGCGCTAACTATCGGCGCGGTGGCGATCGCGGCCGCGGCTTGGGATTTACGCGGCTATCAGCAACTGTTAGCGACTAAACCGATCGGTACCCTGGCCTTCAATAAATTGGAGGAGCAGCGCTTTTCGGTGGCGTTGATCGATGCTACGGGTATGGAGCATCGCTACGAGCTAAATGGGGATATGTGGCAGTTGGACGTGCGCATGCTGCGTTGGACCGATGCTTTGGCGCGCCTTGGTTTCAAGCCGGGTTATCGCCTGGACCGTTTGTCGGGCCGCTATCTGGCGCTCGAGGACGAGCAAAAATTACCGCGTACCGTCATCGGTTTGAGTAACGACAAACCGCTCCTGGACGTATGGCAGTTGCTGCGGCGCAGCGGCCGTTACTTCTCGCTATTGGCGGCCGATTACGGCAGTGCCGCGTACCTGCCAATGGCCGACGGCGCGCTCTACAGCGTCGGCCTCGGCAATTCAGGATTAGTCGCGACCCCGCTCAACGAGCGCGCCAAATTGGCGATCGAACACTGGCAATAATGCCGGCCCCGGAACAACCCCCATCGCCTTGACATTCCCCCGGCTCAGCCGCCACCATGGCGCCCCGTTAAAATGCATTCGCAGCCTATCCACTGGGAGATTCAGTTTGGCTTTTCTCGCCGAGTACGGCCTTTTTCTAGCAAAACTCGTCACTGTCGTAGCCGGCATTTTGTTCTTGGTGGCAGGCATTATCGCTATCGGCCAGCGCCGTCATAAAGAGCCCGACGGCCATATCGAGATAAAGGATCTCGGGGCGCGGTTCGAGGATTTCGAGGACGATATCAAGCATGCGATTCTTCCTGAGGACGAATTAAAGGCATTGTATAAAGAACAACAAAAAGCAGAGAAGCGCGAGCAAAAAGCCCGCAAAAAAAATAAAGACGCCGAGCCCGAGCGCAAACGTATTTTCGTGCTCGATTTCGATGGCGATATCAAAGCTTCTGCGGTCGATAACTTGCGCGAAGAAATCAGTGCACTGCTCACCGTCGCCAAACCGCAGGACTCGGTGCTGGTGCGGCTAGAGAGTTCCGGTGGCATGGTGCATAGCTATGGCTTAGCTGCATCGCAATTGCAGCGTATCGTCAAGGGCGGCCTGCCGCTGACAGTAGCAGTCGATCGCGTCGCCGCCAGCGGTGGCTATATGATGGCCTGTATCGCGCAACAAATTATTGCCGCACCGTTTGCCATCATCGGCTCAATCGGCGTTATGGCGCAGTTGCCGAACTTCCATCGCTTATTGAAAAAGCATGACGTCGATGTTGAACTGCACACCGCCGGTGAGTTCAAGCGCACGCTGACCATGTTTGGCGAAAATACCGAGAAGGGACGCCGCAAGTTTTTGGAGGAGTTGGAGGATACGCACGTCTTGTTTAAACAATTCGTCGCGCAGCATCGTCCGCAGTTAAATATCGATACCACGGCCACCGGTGAAATCTGGTACGGCACGCAGGCGCTGGAGCAGTCGTTAATCGATGAGGTATCGACCAGCGACGAGTTCCTGATGGCGCGCCGCGGCGATCACGATTTATTCCTGGTGCAGTACGCGACAAAGAAAAGCTGGCAGGAAAAACTCGGCGTGGCCGCCGAGGTCGGTATCGACAAAGCGCTCAATCGCTGGTTGAATCGCTTTGCCACGCGCTTTTTCTGGTAGATCCTTTGGCAGTAAATTCTTACGCCCCTAGGGGGCTATCGATTTCCGTGGTCGATTGACCGGCGAGAAGGTATCGAAATCCTCCAGTTTTTCCGGCGGTGGAGGGTTGTTCGTAGTCGTGGATGGGCCTGGCAGTAACGCTTGTTCCTGAGCATCCTGCATATATTCGTAACGCTTGCGACTGACCTGCGTCGCGCGGTCGTCGTCGCGCAGAATCACCGGGTGAATGAATACCATCAGATTTGTCTTCGTGCGCGAGTCGCTGTTCGAGCTGAATAGCTTGCCGATCAGCGGCAGGTCGCCAAGGATGGGTACCTTCTGGCGGGCTTTGGATTGCTCGTCGCTAATTAAACCGCCCAACACTAAAATCTGATCATCCTTAATTAATGCTTTGGTATCGATTTCGCGTTTGGTGGTGACTATATCGGAAGCGGTGACCGCCGTATCGATGCTTTCGACTTTTTGTTTGATATCGAGCGTGATGGTATTGCCTTGATTAATGCGCGGCGTTATCTCGAGTGAGATACCGATATCTTTGCGCTCGATCGTGGTAAACGGATTGGTGGTGGCCGATGCCGCGCCAGTCGATTGGCCGGTGATAAGCGGTACATTCTGGCCGACCAATAACGATGCCGGTTCGTTGTCGATAGCGACCACCGTAGGTGTCGATAACACGTTGGCATTTTTGTTGGTACTCACGGCGCGAATCGCGGCCTGCAAATTGCCGCCCGTGTAATAGCCCAGAGTCAGGCCGCCAGCGGCCCCGTTGAGTTTGCCGTTTGCATCTCTCTGGAAAGGGCTTAGGTTGTTGGTCAGTGTGTTGACTGCGGCAACGCCGCCGCTGCCGTGCAAATTGCCAAGATCAGTCGTGCTCCAAATGACGCCAAGATCGTTGCCGATATCGCTGCTGACCTCGACGATCAACGCTTCGACCAATACTTGGGCGCGCCGCACATCGAGTTTATCGACGACGCCGCGCAAGGCGTTGGCCAGTCCGGGCGGCGCATTGATAACCACGGCATTGGCACTATCGCTGGCCTCGACGCTAAAGCTGGCCTCCTTGTCCTTCTGATCTTTTAATACGCTCTGCGCGATGCTTTTTAAGATCGGTACTACTTCTTTTGCATTGGCGTATTGCAGATAGAGCACCTGCGTATTGCCTTCGCCGGTGATTTCCAAATCCATTTGCCGAATGAGTTTTTTCACTTGCGCGCGTTTGCTCGGATCGCCGCTCAGTAAAACACTGTTCGAGCGTTCGTCGGCGGATAAATTAAGCGGCAGCGCGGCGCTTTGGCCCGGTCCGCCACTGCCGCCACCCTGAGCGGGAAACAGGGTGCCCAAACTGGTCAGTACTTGTTTAGCGTTGGCATATTGCAGATGAACTATCTCTGCCTCGGAGCCGCCGGCGCGATCCATCTTTTGCATCAGGTTTTGCAATTGCTCGACGCTGTTGGCGTGATCGGCGATCAACAGCATGTTCGAGCTGGCATCGGCATTGATAATGGCTTCTTTGCTGGCCAATGGTTTTAGCATCTGCGCCAATTCGGATGCGCTGATGTTGTTGGCCTTAAAAACTTGCACCACCATATCGTCATCGTTTTTGCTGCGATAGGGCAGGCCCCCCTGTGTGGCGATATTGGCGGGCACGATTTTTACGGCTTCGGGTGTTTCGATGGCGGCGAAACCGTGTATCTGCAATACCGATAAAAAAACCTTATAAGCTTCTTCACGGCTTACCGGCTTGGCGGATAACACCGTCACTTTACCTTGTACATCTCGGTGCACGACCATGTTTTTACCGGTTTGATCGGATATCCATTGGATCAGCGTGCGGATATCGGCATCGCGCATATTGATCGTGATGTTATCCGCAGGCGCTTGGCTATAAACGGTCGGTACGATGGCCAGCAGCGCTAGCAGACAGGCAACGGTGGCGAAGGAAGGGCGGCGCATTGTGGATTCCTTGAGGTTAGTGCGAGCTGCGTGCGCGCAGCTCTTCGAGTCTGCGCAAAATCGCAGCCCGCTTTATTTCTTCGGGCGAACCAGCGGGGGTTTCGTCGACGCTAACAGGTACGTCGGCGCCGGGCGTTGCATTATTCT
>DATIED010000554.1:0-2431 GCA_035455965.1 Spongiibacteraceae bacterium | reverse complement strand
ATCGAGTGGCCGACTTCGCAACGGTTTAGGCGCCATAACCTTCTCCTGTTTTTATGTTGCGACAAGATGCCACTATTTATTTTTATTGTCTCATTACAATCCTGTCATTTATTGCGCCATCCCTGGCCCGGAAGAGAAGATTATCGCCTGCGACTTTTCAAAAGATTCTCGAACGCTTACTTTGGAATTTGATAACCCGGCGGCAGCGCCCCCATCATCATATTCTGTTTGCAGATGCGCTGATCGATGCGCCAGCCCTCGGCGGTTTTACTCAATGTATCGAGATAATAACCGCCATTGAGAATAACGTGCTGCGTGCCGTCCTCGTTGAGGCGCCCCATCGGGGCCATAAACATACAGCGCGTCTGCGCAGTGGTGGCGCCGGTAAACTCAATCGAAATATTGGTGATCGAATGCAGATTGATGGGCCAGGACGACAGCGCGCGATCGAGCCATTGCAAGGTTTCGCGATACGGACCCTGTACGCCGCCGGTACTGGTATAGTCGATCGTGGCATTGCGACCGAATACCTGATCCATTAGCTCCCATTCACGCTGATCGACCATCCACGCGTAGCGATACAACACTTCTTCGATGGCTTTTCTATCTTGCAGCTCGGCAGTAAGCATTTTTATTCTCCCGCTGTATTATGATGACCACGATAAATTTAACCGCGCAGTTCTTGTCTAACTCCTTAATTCTATCCAACTCCGTAACTCTATCTAACGCTGTTCTTATTTTATTGACCGCGCAGCTCGCGCGCAAAAGCTCGCACATCATCGGCAAATAATTGCGGCTGCTCCAACGCCGCGAAATGGCCGCCGCGCGGCAGCTCGCTCCAGCGCACGACGTTGTAACTCTTCTCGACATAACTGCGCGGCAGAAAGGCGATTTCGCCGGGAAATTTAGCGATGCCGACCGGTTTTTCGACGCGCGCCAGCGGCGGTACGCTCTCTTTGTAAACACCGTTATAAAGCCACGCCGCCGTGCCGAAAGTTTCGGTGACCAGATAAATCATAATATTGGTAATGATTTCATCCTTGCTATACACCGACCATAAATTATCCTGCTCCAAATCCGACCAGGTTTTGAATTTTTCCAGAATCCACGCCGCCACGCCGAGCGGGCTATCGTGCATAGCATACGAAAGTGTCAGCGGCTTCGAGGCCTGCATCAGCATGTAGCCGCCCTCGGTGCGCCACAGATCTTTAAAATATTGCAGCGCCGCTTTCTCTTCGGCATTTTCAGGACGCGCGGCTGGCGAACGCCAGCCCAGTACAAAATTGAGATGCACTGCGCTGCAGCCGGCGCCTTCGATACCGAGCCAACTCGAAACCGACGAGCCCCAGTCGCCGCCCTGCGCAATGTAATTGGTGTAGCCGAGCTGCTCCGTCATTAAGCGATCGAACAGGCGCGCAATCAAACGCGGCCCGATCGGCTGCGACGGCTTCGATGAAAAACCGTAGCCGGGCAGCGATGGAATTACTACCGATAAGGCATCGGCAATATCGCCGCCGAATTTTTCCGGCTGCGTCAGCGGTTCGATCACTTTGATGAATTCTATAATCGAGCCGGGCCAGCCATGCGTCAATAATATCGGTCGAGGGTTATCGCCGGAGCCGCGCACATGAATGAATTGAATATCGTAATCTTCGACGCGCGCAATAAACTGCGGCCAGCGATTGAGCGCCTCTTCCTGCGCGCGCCAATCGTAGTGGTGCAGCCAGTAATCGACCAGGCCGCGCAACTCCGCGACGCTGGTGCCGTATTCCCACGGCGCCCCGTCCGGCACCACCGGCCACTCCGCATCGCGCAGGCGGTTATTAATGCGATCGAGCCGCGCCTGCGGGATATCGATACGAAACGGTTTGACGCTCATGGTGTGCTCCGTCGCAGAAAATTGAATTGCAGGTTGGCAATCTGTCGCGGCAAGCGAGCGCGCGCCGGCAGACATTAGCAGTTCATTTTTCGCGATGCAAAGAAACTCGCCGCACCGCGTTAACTTTTATGTAAGCGGTATACGCCCGTCAGCACTATGGTCAGCCCCACTATCTGCAGTAAACTGATCGTCTCGCCTAAAAAGCCCGCCGCGATAACCACGGTCGCCACCGGGCCGATCATGCCGAGCGCACCCGCTTTGGCCGAGCCGACTCTGCGCACGCCGGCCGACATCATAAACGACGGCAATACCGTGAATACGATCGCCGTCACTGCGCACCCAACATAGACGCTATACGACAGCTGCAGCAAATGCGCCGGCGAATTGAATAACGAATAATGCACAGCCATCGCGCAGCCGGCGGATATCATCGCCAGCGCGGTGAATAATGAACTGGAAAAGGTGCGCATGCTGTGTTCGCTGCCAATGACATAGCCGGCAAAGGTCATCGCGCTGATCAACACATACAATGAGCCTTTGCCGACCGCAGCC
>DATIED010000553.1:0-2228 GCA_035455965.1 Spongiibacteraceae bacterium | reverse complement strand
GAATGGCAGCTCGGCCCGGAGCATATCAAGGCGCTGAATCCTGAATTGATCTATGCGCGCATCTCCGGTTATGGCCAGACGGGGCCTTACGCGCACAAACCGGGTTTTGCATCCGTGTGTGAAGGCATCAGCGGTTTTCGCTACGTCAACGGTTTTCCTGGCGAGGCGCCGGTGCGCCCCAATCTCAGCATCGGCGATACTATCGCGGCGCTGCATGCGGTGCTCGGTATTTGCTTTGCGTTGCTCGCCAGAAAAAATCACGGTCAAGCCGGTCAGGTGGTCGATATCGCCATCTACGAATCGATGTTCAATCTACTCGAAGCGGTGGTGCCGGAATATTCCGGTGCCGAAGTTATTCGCGAGCCGGCCGGTACCACCGTCACTGGCATCGTGCCTACCAATACTTATCGCTGCCGCGATAGCAAATATGTGGTGATCGGCGGCAACGGCGATTCAATTTTTAAACGCTTGATGACCGCGATCGGCCGCGCCGATATGGCAGATAACCCGGAGCTGGCGCGCAACCCGGGGCGTGTCATTCACGAGCGCGAAATCGACGCCGCTATTGCGCATTGGTGCGCCGGTCTGGATTCAGCGATGGCGATAAAGCTGCTCGACAGCGCGCAGGTGCCGATCGGTCCGATCTATAGTGTCGCCGATATGTTCGAAGACCCGCATTTTCAAGCGCGTGGTCTTTTTGAGGAGTTCACGGTTAACGATAAGCCGCTGACCATTCCGGCGCTGCTGCCACGTTTGGTCGATACACCCGGCCGCACCGATTGGACCGGCCCTGCGATTGGCAGTCACAACGCGGAAATTTTTGGCGATTTGTTGCAATTGAGTGCAGCGGAGCAGGTGCTCCTTGCACAGCAGGGCATTATTTAGTTCAGCTCTCATGCTGCGTAAATGCACCCAGTAGCTGGGGTGTCGTACTTCGGATGAATGCGACGTGTATAAACCGATCTGCCGGATTTATTTTTCTCGTAGCAAGCTTTCTAAACAGTGTTCATCGATACCGTAAAACGTTTTTATCGCGGCGATTTGCTCCAACAATAATTTATTGTCGCCGGCGTGGGGATTTTTTACCGCCAAAATCATTTTATTTTTGTCGGTGTGTTCCAGGCTGATAAATTCGAATACCTTGGTGCTGTAGCCATTGGCCTCCAGCAATAATGCCCGCAATGAATCCGTGACCATTTCCGCCTGCTGGCCCAAATGCACGCCGTACTGCAGCATCGGCTGTAACAATGCAGGGCTGTGTATTTGCGGGCGGATTTGTTTGTGGCAGCATGGCGAGCACATAATTATCGACGCCTGCGCACGAATGCCGTAATTAATGGCGTAGTCGGTGGCGGTATCGCAGGCATGTAACGCAATCATTACATCCACCTGTTTGGGCGCATGTGTTTTCACATCGCCACACACAAAGGTTAAGCCCGCATGCTCCAGCGTTGCAGCGGCATTGTTGCACAATGTCACCAATGCCTCGCGCAATTCAACGCCGGTAACTGCCGCGTTGTTGTGCAGAACATGTTGCAAATAATCGTGCAGCGCAAAGGTTAAATAACCTTTACCGGAGCCGAAGTCGACTACGGTTAGCGGTTTTTCAAGTGACAATCCGGAGCTGCGGAGCGCCTGATCAAATACTTCGATAAATTTATTGATCTGCTTCCATTTGCTCGCCATCGCCGGGATTAACTGCCGCTGCTGATCGGTAATGCCCAGTGCCGCTAAAAAATTACGGTTGATATCGACAAAGCGCTTTTTTGTTCGATCGTGCGTGCCCCTTACGGAGCTGGTTTGTGCGGGCGTGTGTGTCTGCATAAAAGCTTTGCCCTTTTTGCTGATCTCCAACTGGATCTCGGCGTCGGTATTGACCAGATAGGCATTCTTAAAATCGCTGCCGAGCAAGCTCTGAATAGTCGCTAAGCCTTCGTCCGGCGTAAAGTTCTTGGTAACATCGCGAGTTTTATAGCTGTAGATAAACGACAACACCGGCTCATCGCGCAAGACAATTGGCCGAATGGTCAGACGCTGCAAGTCGAGCTCGGCGCCGCGATATTTACTCAGCAGCAGCTTTACCCAGCGCTGATTTCGCAGGCTGCTGTCCAATAGTATTAAGAACTGCTGCAAGGCGCTGGGATTGTCGGTCGGCATAAATAACGTAAGTGCTTCGAATGTGACATGAGAAACAGTGCGGCAATTCTACAGGCTTTTACGCCGCATCG
>DATIED010000552.1:0-3591 GCA_035455965.1 Spongiibacteraceae bacterium | reverse complement strand
CATCCGTGAAGCCGACAACCTCTTCTAAGTCGATAGCACCGAAGCTACTTGATTGCTTGCCGCAGAGTCCTGAAAAAGAGACCCCCTATACCCCGCCCCGGCACCAACCCCAGCGATCTAAACGCTACAACTTGAAAACCTTCTTAGCATTCTCGCGCAAAAACTTCGGCCATACTTCATCCTTGAACGGCACATTCGGCAGATCGCCAAAGATACGATCTAACGACAATCCCATCGGAAAATAACCGGCGTACATAATCTTATCGGCGCCACGACTATTGGCGAACTCGACAATCTCCTTCGGATAATGCTTCGGCGCAAACGCCGTCGTCATGTAATACAAATTCGGATACTTCAACATCAGCTTCCACGCCAGCTTCTCCCACGGCTCGCCACCATGCCGCATCACCACCTTCAACTCCGGGAAAAACCAACACACCTCATCCAGCAACTCAACCTTCTGCGGCGCCATCGGCAAGCGCGGGCCGGGCACACCGACACATGGACAGAACGGAATATCCAAATCGACGCAGGTCGCATAAATCGGATACCACTTCTTATCGTCGATCGGCACCTGCGGACAAAGACCGGAAGGAAACGCCGTCACCGCCTTAATACCGTATTCCTTATGCAAGCGGCGAATCTTGCGCACCTCCTCCATGCCCTTATTGGGATTGGTTTCGTACGAACAAAAAAACCGCTCGGGAAAACGTTTCAACGCATCCTGATGCGCGAGATTGCTATCGTCGATACCGAGCATTGCGCGCTCGATATTGAACTTATCCATCTGCTGCACGACGTACGCCGCATAATCGGTCTGCTTACCGGCCTGCGGAATATCCTTGAACATATACTGCGCCGGCATTTTGAATAATTTGTGGCTCTCCTCATCCATCAACATCGGCTTGATAAACTCATACCAGCCGCTGTTATCCTCGGCGGGAATTCCCATCATCAGATCGATGACTTTTATATCGGTTGGCATGGGCATGGGTGGGTCCTCGGAATCGTTGAATGATGAAAAGCGGATAGTAGTTAGAGCTTAGTAGTTGGTAATAGCCGCCCTGCCGACCTGTCGGCTTGCGCTGTTATTCCCAACTACTACAACCTGCTCCTGCGCCATCAGGCGTAATACTGCGAATAATATTTACGGAACTGCGCGATCGGACCATCGCCGTCGCAGAGCAACGGTTTCTGCGCAAATATCTTGTGATCCCAGATTGGTTTGTCCTGATCGACCTGATGCGTCAAATCGCGAATGATGGCATCGGCGAGGCGCGCGTTCGGGCCTTCGATTTGCGAGCGCGGCTGTGTGTATGCGAAGCGCGCATGAATCAAATCGCGCTCGACCGGCGTCAACGCCGTCACCAGCAACGTGTCGCAAATGCCGCTGAAGCGCACCCACGATTGACCGGGACCGACGCTATAGGTATTGATCTGGCCGTCGACCAGACCGCGCGGTGTCTGCATCTTGGCTTTGATAACGCCGCTCATGCGACCGGTTTCGAACAACAGCTCGGTGTCCGGTTTATTTTTGGTGCCGTGCACATATAAGAAATGCGCGGGATCGGCGCCGTTTTCGCCCATATCCTGCAGATGAACATTGATCATCCATTCGTGGCGATCCAGTGGACTCCAATCGGCGTCGGCCATTTCGGGCAACGCGACGACATCCCACAGCGGCGCGACATCGTGCGGGTGATACCAGGCCCAGATAAATTGATTGCACTCGACCACCGGGTACGCACGCAACGCTTTTTTGTCGCCGCTGACTTTCGGCGGCATAGCCTTGGCGTATGGCACAGCAGTGCAATGGCCGGCGCCATCGAACTGCCAGCCGTGAAACGGGCACGCAATGCTGTCGCCCTTAACGCTACCGCCGTGGCCGAGATGCGCGCCCAAATGCGGACAATACGCATCGAGCAATTTCGCAACGCCCTGCTCGGTGCGAAACAACACTAAATCGCGGCCGAAATAACGCAGCGGTTTTACCTCACCATTGGCGAGGTCCGCCGCATATTCCAACGCATACCAGCCGAACGGAATCGGTTGCTCGATACCGCGCTGCTCGGCGCTGCGATCGAGCGGAACAGCCATCCGTTGCTCGGGCGTGGTGATCGCGACTTTTGGGTTCGTTGGTTTTGGATTAGCAGATTCGGTTTCAGTGGCGTGCATGACGGTGCTCCGTTAACTAAAAATCGCGCTCAATGACGCGAAAACACTTGCTCGCGTCTCAAACAGCCGGTGCGATATGACACGAGCGGCGAAAACCTTCCGGCGTATTACCTAAGCTCTGCCGAAACGCGCGTCGAAACGCATTCACGTCCTGGTAGCCGAGCTGCAACGCGATATCGGTGATGTTGCGATTTGGAATCACCAGTAATTTTTTTCCGAGCCGCATCTGACAGGAACGTTTAATTTCCGAGAACGAGCAGCCGGTTTCGCGCAGCCGCCGCCGCAGCGTCGCCTCCGACATATTCATTGCATTCGCCAACTCGGTCGCGGACGGCATGCCGCGATTCTCCAAGGCCTGCTTCTCCAGAATACGCTCGATGCGCTGCTTCAGCGGCGGGCGATCGAAATGTTCTTCGCTGACGAACAACGCACCGAACATGCCGAGAAAACTTTTCAGTTCGACCAGCGATCGCACCACCGGCTTTTGCAGCAGGGTCTTGCGAAAATAGAATCCGTAACCGAGCGCGCCGTAGCTGACCGGACAGCGTAACCGCGCCACCAGATGATCGACGGAGGAATCCGCTGCGAACGGCAGTTCTGCCTTGACCAGATCGATCGGCTGGCCGATCAGCCACGCCAGTATTTCAATGACTTTCAACTGCTCCCACAGAAAGTGCGATGCAAAAGTCTGGTGCAGTTCCTCCGGCATGCCGACCCGCAAATACAGCTTGGCGAGTAGGGGCGGTTCGATGCTCAGCCGAATAGCACCATCGCCAAGACGATCGCCAATTATCGATGCGAAGAATTTCATGCGCACCAGCGCACCGCCCAGATCGTCGGCGCCGATCATGTAGTGCAGCATGACCTCGGTCTCTTCCGCCGCCGGGGCGCGCTTGCCGACACGCTCGTATATGGTCTGCCGGATCGCCATGCTGAGCCCGCGCTGCAGCTGCTGGTAATCGGCAAACGAAATTCTGGGATCGCTATGCAGGCTCTGCACCGAGCAGGATACATTCAGCTCGCGCAGCAACACTTCGAGATCGATATCGAGACTGCGTGCCTTATCGATCAGCGCGCGCAGTACCTCGCGGTCGACGTGATCTATGCTGAGCATTGGCGACCCTCTCCAGATTGAATGACGGCACGCAGCCTTTGGCAGCACGGCCATGTTGAGTTCAATAATAGGTAGCTTTGCCCGATCAAGCACTACCATGAGCGATCAACATACTTGCAGAAACGCTCACTCAAATAGAGTCGCGGAGGGTCACCCACCAATAAAAAAGCCGCACGGTCTGGGACGCGTGCGGCAAGGAGATTACCTGGGAGAGAAAACTTGAACGAGCGCCCGTCGCTGGGCGCGTTAGTAGTCGCAACCTGAGTTAGTAGTCGTAACCCACAGACAAGGCCCAGGTTTTC
>DATIED010000551.1:0-3264 GCA_035455965.1 Spongiibacteraceae bacterium | reverse complement strand
GCATCGGTGCGCGTCAAACCGGGCCCCACCGCATTGACACGAATGTTTTTTGAGCCCAACTCATCGGCGGCGACGCGCACCAGCTGTTCGACCGCAGCTTTGCCGGCACAGTAAGAGGCGAGGTAGCGGCTGGAGAATTTCGCGGCGGTGGACGACACTGCGATAATCGAGCCGCCGCCGGCGCGCACCATGGCCAGCCCTGCATATTTCAGCACCAGATATTGTGGGCGGATATTCATGTCGACTTCGGCGCTGAATAAATCGTCCGGATAGCCCAGCACCGGCCGGAAGTGGCCGCCGCCCGGCACAGTCACGGCGGAATCGAGTTTGATGTCGCCCTCGGCGACCTCGACGGCCTTGCGGACATCGGCACCGTTCATCACATCGCAGCTCACCCATTGAATGGCACCGCCATTGGCCTCGGCAAGCGGCGCCAACCTGGTGGTCGCGATCTGCAATTTCTCGGCGCTGCGTCCGGCGATGGTGACCGTCGCGCCTTCGCTCAACAATAGCTCGGCCGTCGCATAGCCGATGCCGCTGCCGCCGCCGACGATCAGCGAGCGATGGCCCGCCAGTAATGCGGTCTTCGTCATAATCTGCTCTCCATTGAGTGAATGCCGCGAGCCTAGCATCGCGCTGCGCCCAACGGCCACGATCGAGTCAGTCAATCGGCATGACCCTGGCGCTCAGTCGCGTTGCGGCCTGGCTCGGTAAAGTGGGTGTTCGATAGATTAATGGCGCCTGATTTGAAAGCAAGAATCGGAGTGCGCGCCGCGCTGGCGTTGTTAAGATAACGGCATATCGGTACGGGCGAGGAACAATTCATGGCTAATTCAACCAATAATGCCGCCAGCGATATCGCGAGCGCTGCAGCTGCTTCGTTCGCCAGCGACGAATCGCGCTGGCAGGCGGTGATGGATAGAAATCGCGCGGCCGACGCCTGCTTTTATTATTCGGTGTCCAGCACCGGCATCTATTGCCGGCCTTCGTGCGCGGCACGTTTGGCGCGCCGCGAACACGTGCGGTTTCATGCCTCGTCGAGCGCTGCCGAGGCGGCCGGTTTTCGCCCCTGCAAACGCTGTAAACCGGATTGCCCTCCGTTATATGAGCAACAACGAGACCTGATGACTGCCGCGTGCCGGTGGCTGGAGGACGCCGCAGAGGCGCCGAGCCTGGATGAGTTGGCGCAGGCGGCGGGTTTAAGCCGCTACCATTTTCAACGTTTATTTAAAGCGGCGGTCGGGGTCACGCCGAAAGCGTATGCATCCATTCAACGCGCGCAACGTTTGCGCACGCAACTGGCGAGCGGTGTGGCGGTGACCGATGCGCTGTATGCGGCCGGCTTCAACTCCACCGGCCATTTTTATGCGAACTCGACTCAGCAGTTGGGCATGACGCCCAGCGAGTTTCGCGCCGGCGGCAATAGCACGCCGATTCGTTTCGGCATCGGCGAGAGTTCGCTGGGCGCGATTTTGGTTGCCGCCACCGCCAAGGGTGTATGCGCCATTTTATTGGGCGCGGATGCGGAAACGTTGTTGCGCGATTTGCAGGACCGTTTCGTCGGCGCGCAGTTAGTTGGCGGCGATGCGGCGTTCGAGCAATGGATGGCGCAGGTGATCGGCCTGGTCGAGACGCCGGCCAGTGGTCTGGATCTGCCGCTCGATATTCGCGGCACCGCGTTTCAACAGCGCGTCTGGCAGGCGCTGCGTGCGATTCCGCCCGGCAGTACGGCCAGTTATTCCGAGATCGCGGCGCAGCTGGGGCTGCCGAAAGCGGCGCGCGCGGTAGCGCAGGCCTGCGCCGCGAATGCTATCGCCATCGCTATTCCATGTCACCGTGTGGTGCGCAACGACGGCGCGTTGTCCGGCTACCGTTGGGGCGTCGAGCGCAAGCGTTTGTTGCTGGAGCGCGAGGGCGCGTTATGAATGTAGCAAATACAGCAGCGAGCTCCGGTGCGCCCGAGGCGCGTATAGCGTTGTTGGGCTGGGCGGAGATCGAGCGGCAATTGGATGGGCACGGGTTTGCCGTAATCGATAAATTGCTGACGTCCGCCGAGTGTCGCACGCTGGTCGAACTTTACGCGACGGATAATATTTTTCGTAACAAAGTTGTGATGGAACGGCATGGCTACGGGCGCGGCGAATATAAATATTTTAATTACCCGTTACCGGACATGGTCGCGAAGTTGCGCGGCGCGCTGTATGCAAGGTTGTACGCCATCGCTAATCGCTGGCAGGTCGCACTGAATAGCGCTATTGAATACCCGGCTGCACATGCTGAATTTTTGCAGCGCTGCTGGCAGGCCGGCCAAACACGACCGACGCCGCTGCTGCTGCAATACGGCCCCGACGATTATAATTGTTTGCACCAGGATTTGTACGGCGAGCAGGTCTTTCCGCTACAGGTGGCCGTATTATTGGCGCAGCCCAACATCGATTTCACGGGCGGCGAATTGGTGTTGACCGAGCGTCGCCCGCGCATGCAATCGCGGCCGCATGTGGTGCCGCTGCAACAGGGCGACGCGGTGATTTTTGCCGTGAACCAGCGGCCCGTGCAAGGCGCGCGCGGCAGCTATCGGGTCGAAATGCGCCACGGCGTCAGCGCGTTGCGCAGCGGTTGCCGGCATACCCTGGGAATTATTTTTCACGATGCGGCTTGAGAGCGATTTATGGTGACGGCGGATTTATTCGACGCGACCACTGATGCCGGCGCGCAGCGGATCGAATTCGCGCCGGGCGCTACCCTGCTACGCGGTTTTGCCGCTGCCGATGCGGCGGCATTGTTGAGCGCCGTGCAAGTCGTGGTCGGGCGCGCGCCGTTTCGCCATATGGTCACGCCGGGCGGTTACCGCATGTCGATGGCGATCACTAATTGCGGTGCCGTCGGTTGGGTGAGCGATCGCAGCGGTTATCGCTACGCGGCGCTCGATCCGCTCAGTGGCGAGGCGTGGCCAACTCTACCGGAATTATTTGCCGCATCGGCGACGGCGGCGGCGCGACAGGCCGGTTTCGATAATTACTGTCCCGATACCTGTTTGATCAATTGTTACGAGCCGGGTGCGCGTCTGTCTCTGCATCAGGATAAAAACGAAAAAGATTTTGCCGCGCCGATCGTTTCGGTATCGCTCGGTTTGCCGGCACTGTTTTTATTTGGCGGCGCGCAACGTAAGTATCGGGTGCAGCGCTTACCGTTATTGCACGGCGATGTCGTGGTATGGGGCGGGCCGGCGCGACTGGCTTATCACGGTGTGGCCGCGCTTGCTGC
>DATIED010000550.1:0-7070 GCA_035455965.1 Spongiibacteraceae bacterium | reverse complement strand
CAGCGGGTTAAACCAGCTGCGTGCAGGCGTTGTAAAAAGGCGCTGAAATCGATCACTTAATGGCCACCAGCGAAGCAAAATTAAAACACTGAAACCAGACGTCGACGCTGCGAAAGCCGGCATTCTGTAAGCGCTGTCGATGCACCGCCAGCGTCTCGGGCACTAGGACATTTTCGAGCGAATTGCGCTTCTGTGCGATCTCCAGTGCGCTATAGCCATTGGCGCGCTTGAACGAATGATGCAAGTCGGTATTCAGCTGCTGCAGATGTGCATCGTCAAAACAAATTTTTTCCGACAGGATCAACACTCCGCCGCTGCGCATGCCAGCGCAAACACGCTGCAGCAAAGACGCGCGCTGCGCTTGTGCAATAAATTGCAAAGTAAAGTTCAATACCACGACGGAAGCATCGTCAATCGGCGTATCGACGACATCGTCGAGCTGTAATTCGACCGGCACGGTATTCGTATCGTTCGCTATCAGAGCGCGGCAATGCTCGATCATCGCTGCGGAGTTGTCGACCCCGACGATCGTACAGTCGCGCCCCTGCAATTGCGCGCGCATCGATAACGTGCTGGCTCCCAGCGAACAGCCGAGGTCATAGCAGCGGCTGCGCGGTTGTGCATAGCGCTCCGCCAGCACGCCGGTCATGGCGATGATAGTGCTGTAACCCGGCACCGAGCGCTGAATCATATCGGGAAATACGCGCACCACGCGCTCGTCGAACGCAAACGCGGCAATGGCATCGAGCGGCGACGCATAGATGGTGTCTTTATCTGAGGGCGATGCGGAGTCGGTCATGGCATGGCTTTATCTGCAGGGGAGAGAATTCTAGCACCGTTGATGCCGGGGACATCGCAAATTATCCGGGCTTGTGGGTCAACAGCTCACGCTCGTGTTCGGATAACTCGGCATTATGACCTTGGCGCAACAACAGCTCATCCAATGTGAGTTGATAGCTCGGTGCAAAAGTGCGGAGAAAAAAATCTACTTCCGGCAATTGATAGGCGCTCAGGCGCTGCTTGATATCTTCGGCTGCTTTTTCGAATTCGCGGTTGCCGGCTTTTACTTCCGCCTGACATTTTAGGTAGGCGGCGATGGTATCCGCAGCCTTGATGATTTGCCGGTGCTCAAGCGGCAACTGTTCCTCGACCATCAGTGCCGCGAAATCGTCCTGCAGCGCCTTCGGCAGTAGCGTTACCAATTCGCGCTCGGCCGAGCGCTCGATCGAGTGGTAGGCTTCCTGGATCGCAGTCGAGTGGTATTTAACCGGCGACGGTAAATCGCCGGTTATCACCTCCGAGCAGTCGTGGTACAGCGCCGCCACTGCAATCGCATTGGCATCGACCGCTCCCCGATAATAGCGGTTGCGAATCAATGCCAGAACGTGGGCCAGCGTGGCGACCTCCCAGCTGTGTTCCATGACATTCTCTTGGATCGTATTGCGCTTTAAGCCCCAGCGGACAATCCAGCGTAGTTTGCTGATATAGGCAAAAAAGTGGCTAACCATAATTTAAAACCTTCGCGAGAAATATCTAATGCGGCGAATCTGCTCTATCGCCAGGTAGTTTGCCGCTTCCTGCGTGGGCTTGTCACGCCCCGCAGGCGACGACCGGAAACCGTTCTTCGCTGGCCAGACTCGCGGTTATGGATCGGCGGTACAAGCTGCTATTATTTGCCGTCGCAGCAACGGTTGTGCCGGCGCGCTCCCAATCCGCTTCCACTAACAATTTACCGATTAAGTTTCAACGATGTCGATACCTGGTAAAGAGATCTATCGCACCTACGATGAATACGGTCCTATCCAAGTATTCGATGATGGCACCAAGCGTTATTTATCCTTCGGCGAGGGCGACGAACAAAGTTGCGTGCTGAAGGCGCAGCCCGCTTTATTGCAGCATGATTACACGCGCGCGATGTTGTTGCCATTGCTGTACGGCAATCCGCGCGATGTTATTCTCGCCGGGCTGGGCGGTGGTGCGCTGGTCAATTGCCTGCATCATCATTTGCCGGAATTGCGAGTGCGCGTCGTCGAATTGCGGCACAGCATTATTAAAATTGCGTATCGCTACTTCGAACTGCCGCGCGACGAACGCATCGCGCTGTTCCAACAGGATATCAGCGAGTTTCTGGAGGCGGAAGATATCGCAAAAACGGATATTTTTTTTAGCGATATCTATGGTGCTGAGGGCATGGACCCGCAGTTTTTCCAACCGTGGTATATCGAGGCCTGCGCGCGCCTGCTGAACGATGATGGCTGGCTGGTTTTAAATTGCTGGGAGGAGCAGCGTGGCGATCACGATACGCTGGAAGCAATCGCCGATAATTTTTCCGAGGTATATACCTGCACGGTACCGAGTGGCAACTGGATTATTATGGCGAGCAAGAAAGCCAGCGTATTACCGGAAAACTTACTCAAAGAACGCGCCAAAGAGCAATCCAAGCAATTCGGTTATGCAGTGTCGGAAAATTTATACCGCCTTTACCACGTGCATTCGCGCACCTGATCGAAACATTTCATTGTGAATCGGTATTATGAATTTTGACTTGAGCGATCTGATTATCTGGGCCGTATTTATTGCCGCTGGCTGCTTCTGGTGGCAGGCGCATGCGGTGAAAGAGCTGGCGCTCCGTGCCACCAAGAGCTATTGCGAGTCGGTCGGTGTCCAATTGCTCGACGATGGGCTCGCTCTGCGCGGTTTTTGGTTGCAGCGCGATGCCGCCGGCAGTTTATGTCTGCGCCGGTCTTTTTTATTTGAATTTACCACCACGGGCGAACAGCGTTACCATGGCAGCACAGTGATGTTGGGCCGACGGTTGGAGTCCGTGCAGCTAGCGCCGCATCGGTTGAACTAGCTAAAAGCGTTGAACTAATAAAAAGTGTTGAATTAATTAAATTTAACATTAACTTTTTTTAATAAGTTTTTAAAAATGGGAGAGCCTGCGCTATGTTAAGTCTGCAAGAAATTTCCGATCGTCTCGAGATCCAGCAGTTGATGGTGGATTATGCCACTGCCATCGATACCAAGAACTTCGATGGCTTGGACGATGTGTTTACGCCCGATGCCTATATCGATTATCGCGCCATGGGCGGCATCGATGGTCGCTTTCCCGAAGTTAAGGCATGGTTGGCGCAGGTACTGCCGAATTTTTCTACGTATTATCATATGATCGGCAATTTTTCGGTCAAGGTAACCGGCGATACTGCAACCACAAAAATTATCTGTTTTAATCCGATGCAAATGGATTTGGCCGACGGCAGCAAGCAGACCATGTTTCTCGGTTTGTGGTACCACGATAAATTCGTCCGCACGCCGCAGGGCTGGCGCATGTGCGAGCGTGTCGAAGAGAGTTGCTATGCATCCAACGTTCCCAGCGGCGTCAGTGCTGGGCAATAAGGCGGAAAAATCGATGCGGGTAATCAAAATATTGGCCCGCATCGAATCTAGATATCGACGTATATTTCATTCGGGTTTTTTGTCGAGCGCGCGGTAGTACAGAGCCTCGCGAATATGCGGCTTCTCCACTGCGTTGCTGTCGTCCAGATCGGCGATGGTACGTGCGACCTTTAGGATGCGATAGTAGGCGCGCGCCGACAGGCCGAGTTTTAATACATCTTCCTCCAGCATGGCGCGATTGTCGGCGCTGATATTGCCTAGCGTATCTATTTCACTTCCCGTTAAATTCGAATTTACTTTTTGTTGTCGCTGTAATTGTTTGTGACGCGCAAGCAGGATTTTTTCCCGCAGAAATTCGCTATCGTCCGCTTCGATTTGTGTGCTGCTCAGAATGCCTTTGGGCAGGCGATTGACCGGCACTTGCAAATCGATACGATCGAGTAATGGTCCGGAGATGCGATTGCGATAGCGGCGAATGCCATCGGCGCTGCAGCGACAGTCGCGCTCGCGATCTCCGTAATAGCCGCACGGGCAAGGGTTCATTGCTGCAACCAGTTGAAAGCGTGCGGGATAAGTGATTTGTTGACTGGCGCGGGCGATGACAATTTCACCGGATTCCAGCGGTTCTCGCAGTACTTCCAACACTTTGCGTTGAAATTCTGGCAGCTCGTCTAAAAATAATACGCCGCGATGCGCCAGTGAAATTTCTCCTGGACGCGGCACGCTACCGCCGCCAACTAATGCTACTGCCGAGGCGGTATGATGCGGTGCACGAAACGGCCGTTGTTTTAATAATGATGCATCGTAGCGGCCAGCCACCGAGTGTACTGCTGCAACTTCCAGTTGCTCCGATTCGGTTAGCGGTGGTAATAAACCGGGCAAGCGACTGGCCAGCATAGTTTTACCTGTGCCGGGTGGACCAAATAGCAATAAATTATGCGCGCCCGCCGCGGCGATCGCTAATGCACGCTTGGCCTGTGTTTGCCCGCGAATATCCGCTAGTTCCGGATAGATTTGCGACTCGGCAGCCGCTAGTGGCAATGCGGGTTGCAGTTCGATGCGGGCATGTAAATAAGCGCACAGCTCCAATAAGTTTGCGATGCCGAATACGCGCGCACTTTTTACTAATGCGCCTTCGCTGGCATCGCTCGCCGGTAAAAATAAGCTGCGGCCGGCAGTGCTGCAGGCGATGGCGGCGGGCAATGCTCCGGGTACATGACGCAACTCGCCATTCAGGCCCAGCTCGCCGATAAACTCGCGACCTTCTAATGCGGCAAAGGGAATTTGCCCACTCGCGGCTAGAATGCCGAGCGCTATGGGTAAATCAAAGCGACCGCCTTCCTTCGGTAAATCAGCGGGTGCTAAATTTATAGTGATGCGCCGGCTGGGGAATTCGAAGTTGGCATTGAGCAACGCACTGCGTACTCGATCTTTACTTTCTTTGACGGCGGTTTCCGGTAAACCAACAATATGCAGAGCCGGTAGGCCGTTCGATAAATGTACTTCGACGCAGACCAGGGGCGCGGTAATTCCGGATTTTGCGCGCGAAAATACAATGGCTAGATTCATGGCTTCCTTCCTTGGAAGAGGGGATAAGATATGGTTGTTAGTTGTTAGTTGTTAGTTGTTAGTTGTTAGTTGCTCGGTCAAGGCGACTAATTGTTTTTCCAACTCATCCAGTTTGGCGCGAGTGCCTTCGAGCACCGCCGCCTGAGCTTCGAATTCTTCGCGCGTCACTACATCCATTTTTGCCAGGCCGGATTGAATCAGTGCGCGCAGGTTGCGTTGAATATCCTGCGGTACCGTAGTTTGCCCGAATAGATTACCGATCTGCTGAGCCAGTTGATCGAATGAGTCGCGATTAATCATATGTGAAATGCCGAATTACCGTGATGCGCGAGTGTAACCGATTTAGCGGCGGAAATAAAAAAGCCGCCGGGCCTCGCGACGCCGGCGGCTTGAATAGCCTGGATGGGACTAGAACTTGTAGAGTGCTTCGAGAGCTAGAAAGGTTTGCTTATCGGTGGCGCTATCGTCATCCTTAACGAAGGCATCTTCATCCGCATAGTCTTCGCGAACTTCACCGCGAACTTCAAAGTTTTTACTCGGGGCGTAACCAACGGTCAGTGTCCACTCTTTAGTTTTCTTGGAGGCTTCACCAGTCGCGAGATCCGCTAGACCGATTTTAGCGTCTTGCTTATCGTCGAATACTTCGCCCCGCAAAGATACGCGCCACTCATCGGTAAATTGATAGTTTGCGTAGCCAACAAGGGCAGTCCATTCTGCGTCTTTAGTGTCGGTAAGATTGTTCTTCAGAACGGCGTCTTCCTGCTTGCCGTAGTCATAGTTAATGATGAAAGCGAGCGAGTCCGTCGGTTTGATCGTCAATACGGTATCGAATAAAAAGCGATTGGTATTGGTGTCTTCGTCGGTTAATGGGTTAACGATAGGCTCTTTGCCGTTATAAATCGACGCGGCCCAGCTCACCATCGTAACGGGGTTCCAAACAGCGCCCAGTTCAACGGTTTTTTCATTGTTGATATCGGTCTGCTGATCCCAGCCGTTATTGAGACCTGCGTAAAGGGTCAGTGTGTCGATAGGAGCAACCGACAAACGTACACCGGTATGGGTGAATGGAAGAGCATTGAGGAACGCGATGGAGCGAGAAATATTGGTATTACCCGTTGGAGCGATGACTTCAGCGCCTGCCAGCGTATTAAATTTACCGGCGATTGCAGTAAACGGGCCCGTGGCATATTGAACAAAGGCTTGAGTTACGTCGAAGCCATTGCCATTGACGCTGCAGTCCGAGCCGCCATTGTCGGTGTAGATCGAGTTTTTGTTGTACGGGTAGGAGCGAATACAGTCGGCGTCGCTACCAGTTGTAATATTGACCAGCGCGCCAAAACCTTCCTTGGGTTGGCTGGCAATGGTTATCGCAGCCTGTTTCAAATTGAAACCATCTTTGTCGCTATCGAAATAGTTGATCGGCGACGGTACGTCGTTGTTGTAGTGCGTGTAAGCCGCATCTACGTAGCCGGTTATTGCGATACCGGAAGCATCGAGAACTTCGCTGAGTTTTGGAGTGTCGGCCATTACCGCACCGGAGGTCGCCATTGCTGCAAGGGCAACGGCTTTTGAGAGTTGTTTCATCGCCATGTCACTGGACTCCTGGGTTTGTTGTGATGTCAATTAACGGGGCCGATATTCAAAGAGGTTTCCCGTATGATCGAAAGTTTAGCAACAGCAATGCCAATTGCAAAAAATATCATATAATTTATATGGTTGTGTTCATAACCTATAATTTAGATTCGATTTTTATTCGGTTTTTTCTCAAGAAATATGAGTTTCGCACTAAGTGGGTGCGCGATTTTTGTGAAATGCTTACTACGGGGCACTGCAAAAGAGCGATAGGCGTGGCTCTAAATAGCTTGCTCAGACAAGGATGCAATAAGGTCTTAATAAAACCTCCTGCCAATTCGCCCGGCGCTATAAAGCTGCAGGTAAAGGCTGTTCTAACTCCATTACTGCGATGATTCCGAGTTTTGTATAACTAATCGCTATGCAAATTACGCGCGCCGAAAGCAAATAGCCAAGCTCCTTTGGTTTTTGCTTTATTTCGGTGCGAAATTCATAAACTGCACCGCACTAGATCGTATTTATGCACCGCAATT
>DATIED010000549.1:0-3432 GCA_035455965.1 Spongiibacteraceae bacterium | reverse complement strand
TGGCACGTTGATAGCACCCGTTATATAGAGCATGACGTCTTTGGCATTTTCAAGCGAAGGTGCTTGCTCGATATGCACCGGTAATTGCGCGCCGAACAATTGCTGCACGCCAGGGAACAGCACCTTGCGGGCACTGCGAGCCACATCGCCGGTCTCAATTAGATACGCCGCACCATTCGGTATACTGCCGTCCGCCTCGATGCCGCGTTCGATCAGCGCGAATGCCGATTGTTTGCTGGTGGCAGCCAGCATCATGGTGGGGCGTATGCCTAAAATACTAAATGGCTTCGCGGTATTGGAGTCGGCGTAGCTGCTCGCCGCAGTCAGCTGACAGCCCTCCGCACAATAGCGCACGTCGTAACCGAAGGTGAAAGCAGCGGTGACCGACATACAGCCGACGCGATACGGTGCTGCCCAGGTGAGCGCCAGGGCCTGTACGGCCGGCGGCAGACGCTCGTCGATCGAGCGTTTGAGGACGGCGAATTCGCCGGGAGACATTTCATTTTTGCCGGGGTTGAAGCGAATGTGAACGACATTTGCGGGGGGGATTTTTCGGCGTAGCTGATAATAGTTGCCGATCGCGATACTGAGCTGATCGTCATCGTTGATGATTACACCGAGTTGCTCGGCCGTTAAAGCATTATCGGGTGGCGATATGACAGGTACCGCGCTCGCGGCCATCGAGTCGGCGAAGCCAAAGATCCACAGCGCCGATATCAGCAGCACCGATGCTTTGGTCGTCCATCTTCTATATAGGGCAAGCAGGGTGCGAAATATCAAATGCTTCTCGAAGTCGAGTCTGTCGAGACGGCGTATAAAAGCGCCGAGGAGGCGGGATTATCGCCGTCGACTACAAAAGTCGTCAAGCTGACACAGTACCGATAAGTAGTGCCGATGAGTTCTAGCGAAATCGGTGAGCGCGCCGATGTGAGCGGAGTGGACGATCGCTTAAGCGATGGACTGCAGAAGTTGCGATGGCTGGCGATAGGGTTAGAGGTTGCAGCTGTGTTGCATTCTCCAACCGTTCGCCAGCCATTATCGGGAGCCGTATTTATTGGCAAGGTGCGAAATAGTTAAGCAGCTTTCGATCTGCCGCGTACTACACCAGCCATACCGAGCAGGCCCGAACCAAAAAACCATGCTGCCGCCGGTAATGGTACCTCTGGAGTTTGGGGGTTGATCCCCGCTTCATTTACATTGGTGATAACAAACTGCGCATCGGTGTAGTTGTAGTCCGAATTCGGCGTGCCGAATCGCGCCAGATCTTCAAACGCCACATACAATCCGGCTGGGATCGAATTTTCCGCGGAAAAGGCGCTGGAGTACACGTGATTCACGCTATCAAAATTCGAGCTTTTGGTGGAGGACCAAATGTTCCCTGTGTCGGCAACATGCAGCGTGAATACAATTGTGTCGCCTGCATTGGCGAAGCCAAGATTCAGCGCATCGCCCACCGACGAGCTTTGATTGTTCAGGCCTACCGCACCTGTTGCAACGCCATTCACGGTGATGCCCAGCGTATTCTCAAATTCTGCATCACCTTTGCTAAAGAAATAGGCAATGATGTCGCCGGTCGTCGCAGCGGTAAAAGTATATTCGCTGGAGTTTTCGATTCCGGTATTGGCGTAAGGAGTGGGCGCGGCGCTGACACTGAATGCCAGTGATGTGGCGGCCAGAGAAAGAGTGATTGCGCAGCTAGTCTTTTTTAAGTTCATGGTTTGTTGCTCCAAAAAGTTAGTGATTGGATTGGTTAGGTTTTTATTTACAACTTGTTGGCCTACCGCATAACGACCGTGTTTTAAAAAGTAATGACTCTGTATAAAAAAAAATAAAAAAAAGTCCTAACAACGCGTGTAAAAACGCACTGAGTGAATGAGAACACCGATATATTTAGATCCAGTTAAATATTTATTAAGATTTTGTTGGATTTCTGTGCCAACAAAATTTGTTGCGAACTGGAAGTCGCCAAATTCTTTTAATTAGTGCCATCTCTACCCATGGCCTACAGTTCTCCTTGGCAAAAAAATGGGGGCGCATTCAATATCTGCAGCCCCCGCTAAAAAACCATACTGATAGGTGAGGTAGGTGATAGAGCACGTAATATGCCAGCGCACGGTATTCGTTCGCGCTCCAAAGCGCAACGTCGAATTTGTTATAAATTTATAATAAAAACAATCAGATAGGAATATCCGGGGTTTTTCCGGACTCCGCTTCAAGGGCGGTCGAGGCGTTGACGCTGCGTCAAAAAAATGGTGCGCGCGAAAATTTTGACGCTTTCTGGCGCAATTTTGTCGCGTCGAACGTATTACGTTTCGTAGCGCTAAAAAATCATATTCCTGAAATAAACTTCTGTCAGAGTCGGCTCCGCGTCGCTGGTAAAAATTTGTAATGCAACGTCGTAATTAAACGTTGTAATACAAATTGCGCACAAGATGAGTGAATAGAATTTAAATAAACATTCATCGATTAAGCGTTGTGAATTTTTATTAAAGCGGTACAAAACACCCGATCAAATTTTTTTCAAAGTGAATTGAAAGTTTTTGATCAAATACGGAAATGCCACTCCCGTTGTGAAGCGGGTTCGGAAAGCCACGGGTCTTGCGTCATTTAATTTGCAAGACGGCCGGGTTGCCACCGTGAAAGCGAGGGCGGCGATGTTCGATCCTGAACGTACGCCTTCAATCGACGTTGTTCGAATGATCGGGTTACATCCCGTCGACTTTTTCACTGGCACTATCCTGGAGATCTAACTAATGAAAACTCTGAAAAATATTTTAGCTGTTGCAGTCATTGCTACTTCCGCTCAATCGGCTTTCGCATACTGGGACACCGGTGTTAGCTCGATTAAAACCGGCGTCAACGATGGCGAGGCAATTCTTACGCTGTGGGACGCTACCAACCAAGTTTCGTACTCGCAGGATTTAGGCGTTAGATATTCCGCGCTGTACAACGGCTCGGCGTTCAACGGCCAATCCATCAGCCTGGATGCCACCGCATTGAGCATATTCGGCGGCAATTTCTCCGGCGTTAACTGGAATATCGCTGCTGCAAATAGCCATACCAAAAATGGTGCCGTCAATGCTTACGCCGGTGCCGGTTTCATCATGTCGTACCAAAGTGCGTTGACACTGACCGCACCGGGCGGTATCGCTACTACGGTAAGCACCAACCAAGGCTTCTTCGCAGGTTATCAAGTTAACCTGGGCATGAATGATCCGGCGTCGGTGATTGCGAATGAAGTGCGCTCCGGCAATGCTGCTGGCTCGGGTGCAACCGGCTACCAAGCCGATTGGATCAATAACTACATTGCGCCCAAGCAAGATCCGCAAGCATACGATTTGGTGGGCTCCAGCATGAACTTGTGGTTCACCGGTTTCGGTAACAATGCTGGCACGCAGAGCGCAGTTACGCTGCTTGGTTCGGTAACTTTAG
>DATIED010000548.1:0-2050 GCA_035455965.1 Spongiibacteraceae bacterium | reverse complement strand
CACGGCTTTCGCTCGGCCTCGTTACGCGACCGGTTTTAGTGAGTATAATCGCAGGCCGTTTTTTTCATCGCCCCTTTGCTGAACTTTTTGCGGAACTTCACCGCTGAACTGTCTAAAAGGGAGCAACTGTTACGAGGATTTTGCCGTGCAACTCGAATCCGCCTCTGCCGCGCAGTTACGCGAGTGGGAAGCTACTTTCGCACAGGAATACGCAGCTTTCAAAGCCGCCGGACTCAATCTCGACCTGACGCGCGGCAAGCCCAGCGCCGACCAGTTGAATCTGTCGAATGCGCTCGATGGTATTCTCGGCGGCAATTATAAAGATGAAGACGGCACCGACGTGCGCAACTACGGCGGCCTCGATGGCATCGCCTCGGCCAAGGCGTTATTCGCGCCGGTGCTGGGCGTCAGCACCGATGAAATCATTATCGGCGGCAGCAGCAGTTTGACGCTGATGTATCAAGCCGTGCAATTCGCGCACGATCACGGCGTCGCCGGCAGCGACGCGTGGCGTAAATCCGGCACGGTAAAATTTCTGGCACCAGTGCCCGGCTACGATCGCCATTTCACTGTCTGCGAACATTTCGGTATCGAACTCATCCCGGTCGCGATGGATAGCGATGGTCCGGATATGGACCAGGTCGAAGCGCTGCTGAAAGCCGATCCACAGATCAAAGGCATCTGGTGTGTACCGCGTTTTTCGAATCCAAGCGGCATCGTCTATAGCGACGCCGTGGTCGAGCGCATCGCCAAACTCGGCGCTATCGCCGGCCCGGGGTTTCGCGTGTTTTGGGATAACGCGTACGCGGTGCATACATTGAGCGACGATGCGCCGCAGCTCGCCAATATTTTCACAGCCGCGAAAAAACACGGCACCGAGGACAGCATCTATATTTTCGGCTCCACCTCGAAAATCACTTTCGCTGGCGACGGCGTTTCGTTCATGGCGGCATCGCCGGCCAACCTGAAAGTGTTCAAACACCATTTGGGCTTCGGTCAGATCGGACCGGACAAAGTCAATCAACTGCGGCACGTGAAGTTTATTAAAGATACGCAGAACCTAACGGCGTTGATGCAACAGCATGCAGCCTTGTTAAGGCCGCGCTTCGATGCGGTATTGACGCGCCTGCAGGCGCTGGCCGAACTGGCTGAGTGGACGGTGCCGCAGGGCGGTTATTTTATTTCGTTCAATACGCGCCCCGGTCTGGCAAAAACCGTGGTGCAACTGGCGGCAGCGGCCGGCGTCAAACTCACACCGGCCGGCGCGACCTTCCCGGGCGGGCTCGATCCGCAGGATCGCAATATCCGGCTCGCGCCGTCGTTTCCGAAAGTGGCGGAAATCGCCCAGGCCACCGATGTGTTCGTATGCTGCGTGAAATTGGCCAGCGTGCGGCAGGCGCTCGCCAAACACGCGGTTTAGCTGAAGCGTTAGAAAGCAAAAAGGCCAGCTGATGCTGGCCTTTTTTATGTACGACTAAAGCTATTTGTCATTATCTTTTTGCTGCGGGCGCGGCGCCATCGGTGGAAAGTGGGCAATTTTTCCGTCGCCCTTCGCTTCGGTGACCTTGCCGACGCCTTCTTTCTCGACCTCATCGATGCGCACGATCGAGTGCATCGGAATAAATGAGCGCTTCACGCCGGCAAACTCGCTTTTCAATTTCTCTTCGGCGGGATCGACCAACATTTGGGTGCGCTCGCCGAACACAAACTCCTCGACCTCGATAAAACCGTACATCTCGCTTTGATAGATTTCGCGCGCGTACACTTCGAACACTTGGCCCTGATTAAGGAAAATAACTTTGTATATGGGGATTGTCGCCATCGCTGCCCTGATACCTGTAACTACTGTAACAACACAACGCGCGGGTAGTAGCGCATACGGCTGTCGGGAGAGATTAAAGAGGTCCGCATAATACCACAACGCCGTCCGCGACCTATGGCAGAATGCGCCTCCTCGCCGACCACCGATTCGTCCGCCCATGTCGGCCCAATAAGGACTGTTTCTATGCGGATCGCGTCGACTCTCCCTGCACTGGTGCTGCTTGCCTGC
>DATIED010000547.1:0-3427 GCA_035455965.1 Spongiibacteraceae bacterium | reverse complement strand
TAGAAGGCCCCAACGCGGCAGTCGAATTTCAGAAAGTGCTACTTTCTGAAATTCGAGTAGTCACCCACTAATTAGTTGGTGACCTGATGCTGTTGGGTAGCTCCCGGCAAGGGCCAACTTCTTTTGGTTACTTTTATTTGAGCATGCAAAGACAAATTCGCTTGCGAATTTGAGCGCCCGCATGGGCGACCCGAAGGGCGAGGCGTTTACGCCGAGTAATAGTGACTCGCCTGCAGGCGAAATCTGCGCCCGATCGCCGCAGGCATCACTAAAAATCACTTTGGAAATATTAGCGATGGACCGTATGTCGACATTAAAAATAATCCGCTTTGGCTTAATGAAAACTACAGAATATCTTCCGCAAGCTTCTTCAATGCACTCAACACGGTCGCGAAATCTCCCGTCACCATCGGCCCAAACTCCGCAGCGGCAGGCCCGATAATTTCGGTGGCATAAACAATTCTCGTACCGCCGGCAACGATCGGAATCAATTTATGATTCACCAATACCCGCGTACTATCGATCACCGTCTCATCGACAAAAAAATTATTCTCTTGCACATCGATCAGCTTGCTGGTGAAACCCTCCTCGCCGGGCGGCTGCATGAAAAAAGTCGTACCCGCAACAAAGTCGCCAAAAATCTCGATATGCTCAATGCCCGCGTTCCAACGCTTCCAGCCCTCGACATCGGCAAATAACCGCCAAACTTGCTCGGGTGTGGCCGAGGTTTCAATACTTTCCGCATGCGTCCATACACTGCTAATGTCGGGCTCCCGGTAGCGAGCATAAACACTTTCGAACCGCGCCTTCTCGACAACGCCATAATCGCCCGGCGCATACTGCAACACCCAATCGCCAGCCGTACCTCGCAATACGTCGCCGCCACGGCTTCTGGCCAGGCTAAACGAATCATTCATTCTCCTGGCCAGCACCGGGATCGGTTTATTGCGATAACTCCCCGCCTCGCCGAATACCGTCGGCGTTATCGCCTCATATTTTGCATCGAAGCGCTCGCGCGATACACACCAGCGATCGCCGGTCGAGCCGGTAACGATTGCATCGTGCGGCAGATAACGATTGGGGCCTTCGCGGCTCATCAGCTCGCCGGATTCGGTAGCGAACTCAACCGCGACCGTCTCGTTTTTTAAATAGAGCGCAGCATCCTGGTCGTTACTTAGATCGATATTTTGTAATTCCAGCATGCTCGCATCCGTTAATCGTTAGAGGAAAACACAGCGCGCGCTAGCGCGTCGCAATGGCGGCGGCGCGCTCGATGGTAGGACGCAGGCGCTCCAGTTGCGGTTCGATATCGGCGGCATTGACGCGCCATTTGTCGGGATCCGGCTTTGAGACGGTGTAACGCGACAGCGGCAGCGGACCGTTCAGCGGACGATCCCAGTCGAGATCGAGAAAGCGGCACAGGCGCGTGATCTCCGCGCCCCAGTCAGCGGTAAATGCGTCGTAACCAAGAGCGATCTGGCGGCTGGCCGGCAATGCTGCCAGATCGTCGAGCATGATACGCATCGCGGTATCCCACTGGGTAGCGACAATGTCGCCCAGCGGCTTGTGCGCCAGCTCGCGCCAACCGGGCGTCAATAACAGCGACCAAGGCTGCGCCGGCGGCCAGCCCGGCAGATTGGGATAGGTACGAAAACGGCTAGAGCGCCACGCTTCGAGCATGCTCGACAATACTTCGCAGGGGTCGCGCAGCAAGCAGACAAACCGGGCCTGCGGAAATACGCGCGCGAGAAAGGGAATGCGCAGCGAATTCTTCGGCGTTTTTTCCAGCATGCGGACTGGCGCAACGGACGGGCGCAGGCCATTGCGGTCGCGCAACTGGCTGAGAAAGCGCTGGCGCAGATTTTGTGTTACCGCGGGAGTGGCGTGCTTCGCAAGCAAACGGTTGCTGTCGAAGTTGTGCGCGGCGACATTCAGCTCGGGCACGCCCTCGATCAATGCATGGCTCTCGCCGCCAATGGTGTAGAGCGCGCGCGCCTGTAATAGTGTCTCGAACAGCAGCGTGGAGCCCGAGCGCGGCATGGAAACGATGAACACGGGGCGGTCAAACAATGGATCGGCTGGTTTTCGGTCGCTCACTCGCGCGCACTCTCGGATTGAAGTATTGCGGAAAGATTCAAGTATTGGCTATTCTACGGGAATCGAAATCACTCTAAAAATGCCAAATCCTAAAAAAGCAGCTTCCAACAAAGGCAGCTCCTGGAAAAGGCAGCCCTAAAAAATATAGCCTCTGAAAAAGACGGCCTACTGAAAAGACAGTCTCTAAAAGGCAATTAAATGGATCTTGGAAAACCCCTGGTTAAATACGGCGCCGCGGATATTACCAAGCTGCGCAAAAATATGCGGCAACTGCCCACTGAGTTTTGGGAGAGCGACCGCGCGAGCCGCGTTAAACTGGCGGGCGACCGGCCGGGAAATGCGGTGTTTTTTTATAACGACGAACCGCCCTGTGTAAAACGTCCCACTCATGCCGAGGCCACGTCGGGTTTTGTCAGCGTCCTGCGCTACGCGGATCGTCCACTCTTCGCGGAAATCCAAACACTGATCGAGACTCGAATAATGTCGTGCTTTCCGGGCTGCGACGTCCTGCGCGTTCAGCTTGCGGAGTTACCTCCCGGCGGAATAATAAAACCGCATCGCGATATTGGTATCCTCGCGCTGATTCATCGCCTGCACATTCCGATTGTGACGCATAAGCGCGTAAGCTTCACTGTGGCGGGCCAGCCCTTCTTTCTTACCGAAGGCACGCTTTACGATCTAAACAATACCGCGATCCATTCGGTCGAAAACAACAGTCATATCATGCGCATCCATCTATTGGTCGACATGATGCCTCACTCCGTTGCGCGCGCACGTTATTACGACACCGAGGAGTCAATGGCAGCCGCCCTTGCGGGTTGAGGCAATATCTGCCTCCGCCTCCGGCAACGTCCGCACCCACCCCCGCGCGCCTTCACCCACGCTTTCAATCACACCTGCCAACCGCATTGATCATTGCGCTAATCACATCTACCGCTGCGACAGGCAAACTCGCCGGCATGCTTTACAAAACTTTTTGCGAAGTGATCACACCGGCGATTTGATCCAGCGGCATAATTTTTTGTGCGGCGTCGCGCTTGATGGCTTCTTTCGGCATGCCGAATACCACGCAGCTCGCTTCGTCCTGCGCAACGGTATAAGCGCCGGCATTTCTCATCTCCAGCAGACCGGCCGCGCCATCGTCGCCCATGCCGGTCATGATAATGCCGACGGCATTTTTGCCCGCCGATTTGGCCACCGAGCGAAACAGCACGTCCACCGAGGGCCGATGGCGATTGACCACCGGACCGTCGATCACTTCGGCGATGTACTGCGCACCGCTGCGCCGCAGCAATAAATGTTTTCCGCCCGGCGCGATCAGCGCGCGACC
>DATIED010000546.1:0-8583 GCA_035455965.1 Spongiibacteraceae bacterium | reverse complement strand
GTCAGCAATCATTTCGCCAGCATCGCCGAATTGCCGCACGGCGCGCGGGTCGGTACGTCGAGTCTGCGCCGCCAATGTCAGTTGCGCGCCTATCGGCCCGATCTGGAAATCATCAGTCTGCGCGGCAACGTCAACACGCGCCTGGCAAAACTCGATGCCGGCGAATTCGATGCAATTTTGCTCGCCACCGCCGGCCTCGTGCGTCTGCAGTTTGCTGAACGTATTCGCCAGCGCATCGCCACCGAGATTAGTTTGCCCGCTGGCGGGCAGGGCGCGGTGGGTATCGAAATCAGAAGCGCGGATGCGCGCGTGCAGACCTTACTGCTGCCGTTGCACGACGAGCCGACTGCTTTATGCGTGCGCGCGGAGCGAGCGCTGAACGCGCATCTGCAGGGCGGTTGCCAGGTGCCGATCGCCGCTTTTGCCGAATTGTCCGCGGATCGCGCGCAGTTGCACTTGCGCGGTTTGGTCGGCGAGCCGGACGGCAGCGTTTTGTTGCGCGCGCAGGCGGATGGTTCGAGCGCCGAACCCGAAGCGCTGGGCATCGCCGTGGCGGAAGATTTGTTGCGGCAGGGCGCCGCGCAAATTCTGGAGCGCGTCTATGCCGAACAGTAGTGCATCGCAACAACAGTGCACGGCAGCAATACCGACCGACAAATTGGTTACGGCTGCCGATGCAGCCGCTAGCGGGCAATGCCTGAAATGAGTCTGGCGGGTCTGCGCGTTTTAGTCACGCGGCCAATCGATCGCGCCGTCGATCTGCTGCGCGCTATCGAGTTGGCCGGTGGCAGTGCCGTACATATTCCGATGTTGGCCGTGCAGCCGCTCGATGCGCAACGCGATGCACCGCAATGGCAACACACCAATGCATGTTTCGAGCGCCTGGCGAGTTATCGGCGCATCATCGCTATCAGTGTCAATGCAGTACACTACGGTCTTACTTGGATCGAGCGCGCGGCGGCAAAAAATACTGCTGCGCAGGCCGCTGAAAGTGCGTGGTACGGCATCGGTGCGGCGACCGTCGCCGAGTTGGCAAAATGGCGCATCGCAGCGCGTGGCGGCAGTGCCGGCGCCACCAGTGAGGAATTATTGGCGCTGTCCGATTTGCAAAATGTGCGCGGCGAGACGATATTAATTCTACGCGGCGTCGGCGGCCGCGAAACGCTGGCCGGCGTTTTGCGCGAGCGCGGTGCGACCGTGGATTACGCCGAGTGTTATCGCCGCTCGGCGCCGTTGCTGGATGAAGGGCAGCGGCAATTGCTGCTGGCGGCGAACTTCGATGCGGTGAGTGTCAATAGCGCGGAGACGCTGCAGAATTTAGCGGAGCAACTGGCCACGGCGGTGCCGGTACTGGAGCGCTACCGCAAAACGCCGCTGTTGGTGCCGAGTGCGCGCGTTGCCGAGCGCGCCGGCGCACTCGGTTTTTGCTACCCGGTGGTTGCCGCGAACGCCGGCACAGCGGCTACACTGAGCGCTCTGCAGGAAATTGCTAAACGGAAATTATCGCAGCGAGAAGACCAGTGAACGAACAATTAGAACAACAACCGGCATCCGCGCCTTCCAGTGCTCCTGTTGCCCCAGCCGTTGCTCCCGCCGTAGCACCTGCGCACGCGTCGACACGCAGCGGCAGTATGGCGTTCGCCGCGCTGTTGATCGCCGGGCTGGCGCTGATTGCGGCCGGCGCATTATTTTTTCGCGACGATACCAAGCGCGAGATCAGCGATTTTCGTTTGCAGTCGTTGATTCAGGATCAGGCGGCGGCGCTGTCGCAACTGCGGCAACTACAGGCCGATCAGCGTGCCGATCAGCGCGCCGTGCGGGATCAATTGAACGGGCGCATCGAGCAATTGCAGACGCGCCTCGAAGCGCAGCAGCAACGCGTATCGGCGCTGGCCTCCAGCGATCGCAGCGATTGGCAATTGGCCGAGGCCGAATATTTTTTGCAGCTCGCCAATCAACGCTTATTGCTGGGCGGCGATCCGAAAACCGCGCTCGAACAATTGCAGGCGGCCGACGATATCGTGCGCCATGTCGAAGATAGCGGCCTGCTGCCGGTGCGCGCCGCGCTCGCTAAAGATATCGCGGCGTTGAAAGCGCTCGAAGTGGTCGATATGGAAGGTTTATATCTCGCCATCGAAGCGGTCGCCGAGCAGGCTCAGCAATTGCGTCTGATCGAGCCGGTGACGGTGCAGGAAGATGCGCCGGAAGTGCTGAACGCCGATGCCACGCTCGGCGAGCGCCTGCAATCCGGTTTGCGCGCGGCGCTGCACAAGCTCGATCAACTGGTGCAGATCAGACGTCGCGACGAACCCTACAAACCGCTGTTGGCGCCGCAGTACGAAGCGGCGCTGCAACAAAATATTAAACTCGCATTCGAGCAGGCGCAGGTCGCTTTATTATTGAGCAATCAAAAATTATACGAACACAGTTTGAGCAAGGCGCGCGCCGCGTTGACTACGTATTACACCGTCGACGAGCATGCCACGCAAAGCGTCGCGCAGGCGATCGCCGAATTGATGAATAAAACGGTGGCGATGCCGCTGCCGGATATCTCGCAATCGCGGCGCGAATTAAAAGCCTATCTCAACTCGCGGCGCGCCGAAAATAATGCGAAGAGCGATTTGTCGAGGGTGGCGCAGTGAAGCGTCTATTTCTCGCGGTGCTGGCCGCGTTATTGTTGGCAGCGGCACTGGCGGCGGCGATCGCCTACGATCCGGGTTACATCCTGATCGCGTTCGGAGCGTACACGTTGGAGACGACCGTGTGGGTCGGGGTCGCATTGGTGTTGCTGATCCTGGTCGTTATGTATTTAGTTATTTTGTTGCTGCATCGCAGCGTGCGGCAGGGCAGTGTCATCGGTCGTTGGCGTGCCGGTTGGAACGAACGGCGCAGCCGCCAGTTGACGCAGCGCGGTTTGCTTGCCTACGTAGAAGGTCACTTCGAGCGCGCGCGCGTGATGCTCGATCGCGCCGCCGCACGCGCCGAATCGCCGGTGGTGAATTACCTGCTGGCGGCGCGCGCCGCCCATGCGCAGGGCGAAGATAAATTATGCGAGCTTTATTTGCTGCGCGCGCAGCGCAGCGGCGAGGACGACTTAGCAGTCGCCGTCACGCGCGCGGACCTGCAATTGCAGCGTGGCCAATTGCAGGAGGCGCTGGCGACGCTGGCACCGCTGCGCCAGCGCGCCGCCAAACATCCGCAGATATTGAAGCTGCTGCAGGATATCTATACCGCGCTGCGCGATTGGCAAAACGTATTGGAATTACTGCCGCAACTGCGCCGCCATAAAATATTGACGCGCGAGCAGGCGGCCAGCTTCGAAAAAAGCGCAACAATTAATTTATTTAATGAATTGGCCGCACAACGCCAACTCGAAAAATTGCGCCAGCACTGGCAACAGGTACCGCGCCAGTTAGAGCGCGATGCCGAAGTAGTCGGTGCGTACGCACGCGGTCTGGCCGCACTGGATGCCGGCGCGGAAGCCGAACAGCAGGTGCGCCAACAATTGAAACGCGAATGGAGCACGCAGTTGGTGGCCATATATGGCACGCTCGCCGGCAGCGATCCGGCGCGGCAGTTGGCGTATGCGGAACAATGGCTGCAGCAACACTTGAGCAGTGCGGAATTGCTGCTTTGCCTGGGCCGTCTGGCGCTGCGCAATCAACTGTGGGGCAAGGCGCGCGATTATTTTGAAAGCAGTTTAAAAATTACAGAAACACCGCAGGCCTACGCTGAACTCGGGCGCCTACTGGCACAACTCGGTCAACACGAGCGCAGCAGCGGCTACTATGAGCGCGGTTTATTGGTCTCGCTCGAAAATAAAAATCTGGTGCTTGCCAACTCGCATGCGCACTAATTAACGAAATTGTTCATACACGTAAAAAGTTCGTACACATAAAAAATGTGCTCGGGATATTTTTGTTCGCTGTTTGCAGGATGACATCGATGGCAACTATTTGTATTAAAGAATCTGCCGGCATCAAAGGCCGCACCGGCCTGGCGTTCGCTGCCGCATTGGCGCTGCTGGTCGGTTGCGGCGGTGGTGGTGGCGGTGGCGGTAGTGCGCCAACGCCTACTCCGGTGCCTACCCCCACGCCGACCCCGACGCCAAATCCCGCGACAACACTGAGCGGCACGGTGGCCAAAGGCGCGGCATTGGCGGGCTATCAAGTCACGGTTGTGTCGATAAAATCGATGGAGGCCAATTGGGCGAATGGGCATGGAAACTCCGGTCAGATCGGATCGGCGACCACCGATAGCAACGGCCACTACAGCGTTTCGCTGGATTTCATGCCGCCGCCTTACCTTATCATCGCGGCTAAAAATCGGGATACCGCCGATGAAAACTATCCACGCCTGTTTTCGGTGGCCCTGAGCGCGGGTACCGCCAACGTCACGCCACTGACCGATCTGTTGACGACGCAATTATTCGGCAAATCATTTAACGATATCTTTAGCAGCGATATAAATTACTCGGCGTTGACGAACCTGTCGCAAACACAAATCGACAATGCGCGCCAAGCAGTGGTCGAGTATTTGTTGCACCGGCCGAACAAGTACCAACAATTTATGACCACGTCCATCGTTGCATCGCCGATCGACGATTTTATCGCGACCGCATTCCAATTGACGGGCAGCGATCCGTACAATGCTGTGCTCGACGATTTGCAGGATGGACTGGTCGAAGGCGAAAATATCTTTGCGATGGAAATGCATATGCTCGACCATTCGATAGGCGCCACCGATATCGCGGCGCTTGCGCCGGTTGGGTTGCATTGCGATACGAATAATTGCGGTGTTGTCACCAACGACTACCGGGTGGTTGCACCGTACTATTCTAAATATGCTTTGCTAAAGGCCTTGTATCTGCAGTTCGATCAGCACGGCATCGCGCAGTTGGATTGCGGCAATGCACCGACAATTGCCGGTCTACACGCGGGCATCAATACTTTTTATATCGACGATACGGTGCTGCGCATCAACGATCTTTCCCCGAGCGGCAACGGGGCATACAGTTTGTTATCGGCGACCGCGCTTGATCTGGCGGTGGCAGCGTCGACGACCGGCGGCAGCAATTTCTTGTCGTATGCAAATATTCGCAGCGACATCAAAGCGCATGAATTCAGAATCGACATGCAACTTGGCGAGACGTCGGTCACTGCTATCGAATTCAGGCTCAACGGCGCCACTGATCCGATAACCTGCACGCGATAGCCAAATCTCCTGTCACCGCTAAAAGTTTAACTGGCTAAAAATCATCCACCGCTCGCGCACGGCGCGAGCGGGTAGGGCCGTCCACATTCCCCTCGGCAAGCAACATCGCGCCTCGACAGTCTGCTAAAATCCGCGCGCCATACAACCGCACCTCAAAAAGTAATACGAATTTCCTGCAGAAGGACAGTCCATGTTCAAAGCCTTGATGCCACCGCGCCGCGAGTTTTTCGATCTGCTCGCTGCCCATTCCGACCGCGTGGTTGCCGCCGTCAACGCGGCGTTGCGCTTAATCCAGGCGCTCGGAGTACCCGACTCGGACATCGCTACATTAGTTAACGAGGTCGCGCACAACGAGAAGAGCGCGGACCAGATCAAGATCGATCTGATTGCGCTGCTGCATAAATCCTTCACCACCCCGATCAATCGGGACCAGATTCATACGCTGACCATCGATCTGGATCGCGTGCTGCACTCCATCCGCCACGTCGCCAACGCCATCGATATGTACAACATCGGCGACTCCACCAGCGAGATGCGCGAACTCGCTTCGCTCGCCGCCGACGCCTGCCTGCGCCCCAACCGCGCCGTTATCGCGCTCGGCGACAAGGAGCGCAGCAAGGAAACGATGGATTTGTGCAAGGCCATCGACCAGGTCGAGTCGAAGGCCGATAAGGTCATGCGCAACGCCATCACCAAATTATTCAAGGAGGGCGGCGATGTCTGGATGGCGGTTAAATTGAAGGACTTCTACCGGCTGCAGGATTCGATCATCGATCACTGCGACGAGGCCGCCAAGACCATCGAACAAATTCTGATCGAAAATTCCTGATGCCCGCTATGACGTTCTCCCTCGGACCGATGGGGGAGAGTAACGGCATTGCCCATGTTTGCAGCGCCGCGTTTTTAGCGGTTATCGACAGCTACGACAGCTCCACCCCCGACAGCATAAGAGCGCGGTGACATGATAGAAACACTGACCATCAGTACCTGGATGCTGGCTTTACTCATCGCCCTGGCGCTCGCCTTCGATTTCATGAATGGCTTTCACGATGGCGCCAACTCCATATCGACCATCGTCGCCACCGGCGCGCTGACGCCCAGGCAAGCAGTCGCCTTCGCGGCCTTCTTCAACTTCGTGGCGATCTGGGTATTTCATCTCAAGGTCGCGGCGACCATCGGCAAAGGCACGGTCGACCCGCATTTTGTCGATCACTACGTCATCTTCGGCGCGTTATGCGGCGCGCTGGCCTGGAACATTATCACCTGGTACTACGGCATTCCGTCGTCGTCTTCACACGCACTGATCGGCGGCCTGGTCGGAGCCACTATTGCTAATGCCGGCAGCATTGCGCCGATTATCTGGTCGGGCTTCGGCAAAGTACTGCTGTTCATCATCATCTCGCCGCTGGTCGGCTTCGCGATCGGGGGGTTGCTGATGGTTGCGACGGCCTGGGCCTTTCGAAACTCCTCGCCCTATCAGGCCGGGCGCTGGTTCAGCAAGGCGCAACTGGTCGCCGCTGCGGCCTACAGTCTCGGCCACGGCGGCAACGATTCGCAAAAAACCATCGGCATCATCTGGCTGCTGCTGATCTCTGCCGGCGCCGCCACCACCGACGTCAACACACTGCCGAACTGGGTAATTTATTCCTGCTATTTCGCAATCGCCTGGGGCACCTACGTCGGCGGTTGGCGCATCGTCAAAACCATGGGCTCGAAGATCACCAGACTGACGCCGGTCAGCGGCTCCTGCGCTTCGATGGGTGGCGCCTTGAGTCTGGCCCTCGCAACATTGGGCGGTATTCCGGTATCGACCACCCACACCATCACCGGCGCCATCGTCGGCGTCGGCGCCGCGCAGGACGTGAAAGCGGTGCGCTGGGGCGTGACGATGAATCTCGTCGTCGCCTGGGTGCTGACCATTCCGGCCGCCGGTTTGATGTCTGCATTGTTCTGGCTGATCGGCCGCAATTTTTTGAGTGGCGTGCAGTAGGCTGAACTCTCCTATCGAATCGAAGTTCGTACATTTCCCCGCACGAAATATTTAGCGCGATGGCTCAGGGAGAAATTCTTGAGCCGACGTTCCCGCCGAAAATACAATTCCGCCCTTCCGCTAGACAGAAGAAAATCGGTGGAAAATCGGGGACGGACCACGATTTATTGAAGAAAGCCTCAGAGGTTTGAAAAAACCTTGCGCGGGCTGAATAAACAGCTCTGTGATGGAACTGGCGAAGGAAAATGGTGGTCTGCTTCCAATTTTCTCATCGACAGCCGTTTAACGACTCGGTGACCAGTTGCCGACCGTTAATGGCTGCAGCGCAACGACATTCTCACTGACCAACGGCACACTGCGAATTATGGCGGGTGTGGCAGCGATCGCATCTAATTGCACGAGCGCCAACGATACGGAATCATCGAGTCGATAGAGTTGGCTGAGCACCGCACTATCGGGCGCAGCTGCTGCCGATAACGTAAGCGCGATAGATTGTTTGTTCATGTCCACAGAAAAACTACTGCACGACAATATTTTCGAAAGACCGCAGCCGAGTGCCTTGGCGTGCGCTTCCTTGATGGTCCAGATCGCAAAAAATTGTTGTAGCCAGCGCGTGTTATCCAAGCCTACTAGCGTGGCGTTTTCTTCAGCGGAAAAAAAGCGCTGCGCGATACCCGCCAAATTGTTTTTACGTTCGTGGCTTTCGACATCGATGCCGACCGGCCCGATTTGACTCAGCGCCAGCGTTACCCAGGCACCGCTGTGCGATAAATTAAAATGCCAATTCGCAAACGGTTCCGCGAGCTGCGGTTTGTCGTTGGCGTCGCGAATAAATTGCAATTCGGTCGGCGCGCAATGTAATCGAGCGGCGAGAGTGGTGCGCAATAATGCGCGGCTGATCAGGAATGCGGTACGCGCGGTGTCCGCTTGAAAAGAGGCCAGGCGCCGCTGTTCGGCGGCATCGAGTATCTGTTCGTAGTGCGCCAGTAACGTTGCGTCGATATCGGCAATGCGGCAGCAGAATATTTCCAGCTCGGAGTCCGACATTTACTGGCCGATAATACTTTGCAGCGCAGTTTGTTTGGCCTGCAACTGTCGTTGCAGATTATCGAAATCGCTGGCCAACTGTTGTATTCCGGCCATTTGCTGTTGCAGTTCGGGACTCATACCAGCCGGCGCCGCTCCGTCAGGTGTTTGTGGCTGTTGGTTGGCTAGTTGTTGGCTCATCGCTGTGGCGAGGCGCTGACTCAGACTGGAATCCAGCTTCATCGTTGGTCGCTGCACATCGCCGCTGATTTGCGCATTCAAATCGAAATCGCTGACGCCGCGCAGCACATCGGCCGCCGCTTGCGCCGAGGCATCGTTAGCGCCGGCGACGC
>DATIED010000545.1:0-3465 GCA_035455965.1 Spongiibacteraceae bacterium | reverse complement strand
ATCGTCACTACCAATATCGATGCCATGTTGCCGTTCTATCGCGATCTGTTGGGTTTGCAATTGCAGGGAAAAATTGAATACCCGGGCGGTGAGCAGCATCGTTTTGCGGTTGGCGACAATATTATTAAGCTGGCGGTATTGACGCCGACGCCGCCCGCTAAAGTGGTGCCGGGCGGTCCGTGGCAAGCCGATGGTATTCGCTATTTTTCGCTGGCCGTGGCCAATTTGCGCGAAGTGGTCGAGTCGGTGCGGGCCGCCGGCCTGCAAATACCGACCGAAATTACGGAAATTAATCCGGCGTTCGGTTTTGCCTTCATAACCGATCCGGACGGCAATTGGATCGAGCTGTTCGGGCCAATTTAATCGATAGCGAATGCAGTCAATGCGCAATGCGCGCACAGCGAGGAAAAAGTTATGGCACGTCTGCAAGGTAAGGTAGCGGTTATCACCGGTGGTGCACGCGGTATGGGCGCTGCGACTTCGCGCTTGTTTGTCGCGGAGGGCGCGAAAGTCGTTATCGCGGATGTGCTCGATCAGGAGGGCAGGCAGCTGGCGGAGGAGTTGGCTGGCAAGGCGATCTTCGTGCATCACGATGTCACTGATGAGGCTAGCTGGAATAGTGTGATCGGTGCTGCGAAAAACGCTTTCGGTCCGATCGATATTTTGGTTAACAATGCGGGTATTTTGCTTTTTAAATCGATTGCGCAAACCACTAAAGCGGATTACGAGCGCGTGCTCGATGTCAATTTAGTGGGTACTTTTCTTGGCGTGAAAATCGTTGGCGAACATATGACCGCCAATAAGAAAGGTTCGATCGTAAATATTTCTTCGGTCGACGGTATGAAGGGTGCAAATAGCCTGGCCGCGTATTCGTCGAGTAAGTGGGGCGTGCGCGGTTTGACGCGAGTTGCGGCGATGGAGTTCGGTCATCAGGGTGTGCGGGTTAATTCGGTGCATCCCGGCGGCATTAATACGGTGATGGCGAATCCGAATGCGGTGGATCGCTCCGAGATCGATAAGCAGTACGGCCATGTACCGCTGCAGCGTGCCGCGGACGCCGAGGAGGTTGCGCGCGTGACACTATTTTTGGCGAGCGATGATGCTTCGTATGTATGCGGCGCAGAGATCGCTGTCGATGGTGGGATGTTGACCGGGCATTATTATCACGGTTTCCCCGGCGCCCCCGGTGTCGAATAGCCCATGTAGGGCGGGTCATCCGACCCGCCTTGCACGCTTCAATGACGGTTAGGTGTTCGGCGCTGCCTTTTGTTTTGAGTTGCGGGGGATTTTGGAGCGCGAGGTTGGGTGCCGAAGCGCGGTGAGGGGGAGCTCTTTTGCAGGACGCTGCGGCAAGCATTCAAGTAACCTGGGTGCTATAGACCAAGAAGAACTTGTCGGCTTCACGGATTACGCAGCTTCGATGAGTATTCCTTCATGTCCTGCAAAAAAGCTCCCCCTCACCACGCCATCACGTTCATTCCAAGCTTCATGCTTGGTGGCTCAAGATTTTTAAAAAGTATTTTCGTTGAAATAAGCTTCGAGAATAATTTGTAGCAATAAATTTTCCGCAAAAAAAAGCCCCGACCATACGGTCGAGGCAGATTGAAACAACTAAACCAATAAAAGCTATTTAATAAAAATTACGGCAACAGCGTATTGAGCAGCGGCGACGAGAATAGTCGCGATGGATCGAACTGATCCAGTTGCGCAACGGCTGCATCCCAGTTGTCGCTGGCGGTGTAGCCGGTGCGGAAGGAGTTTGGAATAGTGGTGCTAAGCGCGGTGCTGTTGGTCCATGCGCCGCTGCTGGTGTAAGCCCACCCCTTCGACCACTCGACGCGCACCATGCAGTAGCTCGAATAATTCGAGTAGATCCACGCTTCCATTTCCGCATAGAAGTCGTTGGCGTATAACGTGCCTGGAATGGTCAGAATATCGAACCACACCGCAGTGTCCCACTCGGGATGATCCGGGCGCGGACGCAGCGCGGAGAGCAATGGCGCCGGTGCTCCGCTTATGCCAACCACATCGGTGGGCTTGTCGAGACCGGTGATACGGATTTCGACCGGCCCGTTCATCGGGTATTTGCCCTGTGCCCGATAGGCATCGCGCTTGGTCTTGAATGTCGTGTAGAACTCGTTGATCACCCGCTGCACATCGCTGCGCTTGCAGTGTATCGCGTAGCCGTTGGCGGTGACCCGCAAGGTTTGCGGCTGGATATACAGCAACAGGTTTTTCGATTTGCCCCAGATGTAATAGTCTGCATCCAGTACCAGGAACGATGCCACGGTGTTATACCCGTTCAAACCGAACTGCGGTGTGCTGCTGGGATCATTCAATACGCCAGTCGCTTGTGAGTCGTACAACGACTGCGGAAAGTCGACATCGGAGAACGGGTAGTTGTACGGCGAATTGCATATTTTGGCGCCGAACGGCCAGTTGGGTTTCACACTCCACACCTTGATCCAGGGCTTGGGAGTGAACGGAAACAAAATTGCTTCGAAGCGACCGGCACTATTCAAATAACTCTCAACGGTATTGCCGCCCGAGCCCGCCGGTGCGAACAACTCGTCGGCGGTTTTATCGAACCAGCTTTGGCACAGCAGATTAGTGTTGGCACCGACCTGCAAGGTTACTTCGGTGATGAAAGCGCGGCCCAAGTGGGTCAGCAAGGCGGCGCAACCCGGATCGGTACGCTGAAAGGTACGCAACGCATATTGGTTGTTGGCGGCATCCCAGACGATGGCGGTTAGCGAGCGAATCAAGTTGCTCAGCGAGCCAAAGGTGTTGCCGGAAGCCAGCGTTTCGCCTGTTTTCGGGATCGCAGTGCCGTGGCCGTCGATGGCCAGCGCGCCACCTAGTGAGATATCACCGGGTGCCGGGCAGGCGGTGACGCCTAAGTTCTGTGCTTCGAGCGCCGTAAGCAGCGCTTCCATTGTGATGCCGGTCTGCGCGGTTACGGTTTTGGGTGTGGTTGCGGTGTTAATCGATACTGCTTTTAAATTTTGCGTGGTATCGACCAGGATCACATTGGGGCAACTGGCACCAGCTTGAATACTCAACGGCGACCAATTGTGCATCGAGCCGCGCGGGCGCACTTTGTAGTTATTGGCTTTCGCCCAATTGCAGATGGTGACGATCTGCGCGGGTGTGGAGGGCGCGCAGGTCCACATGGGGTCGACGGAGATATCTCGCGCCCAGTTGATAAAGGCTTGTTGATACAGCGTAATGCCGGCGGGGAAGTTCGGCGGTGCCGCGCAAGTTGCCGCCTCCGCTGAAGTGATCCGGAAGGCGGGTAGCCAGCCCGATAACGCGCCTGCAGCTGCTAATTTGGCGGCTCCACCGAGGAACGAGCGGCGTTGTAGTCCGGCACTCCCGGTATTTTCGATTACGCTGTCGATAGAGTCTGTGGAGTTGGTGCTGTCCTCGTTATTCATTGGTGCTTTCGTCATGTTAGCCATCCTC
>DATIED010000544.1:0-21092 GCA_035455965.1 Spongiibacteraceae bacterium | reverse complement strand
ATATCAAGCATCGAAAATTCCTGTCATTCTAAATTCAAAACATCTCATCTTGCGCGGTCTATTCCCCTTTAATAAAGGGGAAAGTTATTCGTGCCACTTCGTAACAAGCCGCTCACGAATAGCGCTTAGTAGTTCCATCTTTATCAAGCCCACGCAGATAAGCCAGCTTCTCCGCGATTTTCTTTTCCAAGCCACGCTCGACCGGCTGGTAATACACTTTATCTTTCAACTCTTCCGGGAAATAATTCTCTCCCGCCGCATAACCCTGCGGTTCATCGTGCGCATAACGATACTCGGCGCCGTAGCCACCCTCTTTCAATAGCCGCGTCGGCGCATTGCGCAAATGCAGCGGTACATCGTAACTGGGTGCCGCCCGCACATCTGCAAGAACCTCATTAAACGCCTTATACACCGCATTACTTTTCGCAGCGCAGGCCATGTACACCACAGCTTGCGCAATCGCCAACTCGCCCTCGGGGCTGCCGAGGCGTTCCTGCACATCCCAGGCGTTTAACGCCAGTTGCAGCGCGCGCGGATCGGCGTTGCCGATGTCCTCGGTTGCCATACGCACCACGCGCCGCGCGATATATAACGCATCGCAGCCGCCATCGAGCATGCGCGCATACCAATATAACGCGGCATCCGGCGAGCTGCCGCGCACCGCTTTATGCAGAGCGGAAATCTGCTCGTAGAATAAATCGCCACCCTTATCGAAGCGCCGCACATGGCCGCCCTGCAACACCTCATCCATCACCGAAGCATCGATCAGCGCTTTATGCTGCATGCCAGCCATCTCGACCGCCAGCTCCAGCAAATTCAACGCACGACGCGCATCGCCATCGGCGGCCTCAATCAAGCGCTGCAATTGTTCGGCATCGACCGGCGGCGCATCGCGCCACTGCGCAAGAGCATGTTTGGCGATATCCAGCAAAGCCGCATCGCCGAGCGCCTGCAAGCGATAAACGCGGGTCCGCGACAACAACGCATTGTTTAATTCGAATGAAGGGTTTTCGGTGGTGGCGCCGATAAAAATTACCGTGCCATCTTCGACAAACGGCAAAAAGGCATCCTGTTGCGCCTTATTGAAACGATGTACTTCATCAATGAATAAAATCGTTTGACGACCAAACTGCGCCTGCTGTTTAGCTTCGTCGATCGCCGCGCGAATTTCCTTCACGCCGGCCAACACCGCCGAGATCGAAATAAAATGCGCGTCGCATAAACTTGCGATCAACTTCGCCAGCGATGTTTTGCCGACGCCGGGTGGGCCCCACAGAATCATCGAGTGCAATGCGCCAGCATCGATCGCTTCGCGTAGCGGCTTGCCCCGACTTAATAAATGCTCCTGCCCGAAGTATGTATCCAAACCGGTCGGCCGCATGCGCGCCGCCAATGGCTGATAGCTGCCGGTATCCTGCGCGAACAAATTACGACTCATCGTCGACCACGTCGACGCCTTTCGGCGGATCGAAATGAAACAGGCTATCGGCCAGGACTGGATTATTAACAACTGAGTTAAAGCGTATTTCGGTGCGCTGATCGAGATTATCCTGCAACACCAATTGGCTGACCGAATTGCCGCTAAACAGCAAAGTCAGGGAATGAAACAACGCGTTTTTTTGCTTCGGCGCGAGATGAAAATATTCGCCGGTACCGCCCTGCTCGAAGCGAACTTCATAGTTGGCACGAATACGCGCCATATCACCGCTTAGTATCAGTGCCGGCGTATCGGCGAGTTCGCCTTTAAATTTCTGTTGCGTCGCCTGCTCCAGATCGCGGTCGTAGCGCCACAACATGCTGCCGTCGGTGACTATCAAATAAGCGAATGGAGCACTCGTCTCCCAGCGCAAATGATTGCCGCGTTTTACGGCCAGCGTACCCTGCGAAGTCTGCAGCACTTTGCCCTTCTCATCACTGACGGTTTGCACGAACTGCGCCTGCAGCGACTTCAGGCCCTCGAGTCGCGTGCTCAACCGCTGTAACGCCGCATCGTCCGCACGAACAGTCTGGCAAAACAGTGCGATTAACATTATTAAAAGACTACGCAGCCACATTTCTCTCAATCCCGTATGGAGGGTGGCGCAAGAACTTCGCGACTACCGTTGGTGCTCATGGAAGTAACCACACCGGCAGCTTCCATCGCCTCGATCAAACGCGCCGCGCGGTTGTAACCGATACGCAATTTGCGCTGCACGGAAGAAATCGAGGCGCGACGCGTATCGCAGACGAAACGCACGGCTTCGTCGTACAGCGCGTCCTCTTCGGCAGAGCCTTCGCCGCCCTCGCCCTCGCCGCTGGAAAAGCCCGGTACGCCGTCGTAATTACCGCCCTCTTCGAGCAGGCCATCGATATAGTCGGGCTGGCCGCGGCGCTTCCAATCGGCCACCACGCGATGCACCTCATCGTCGGAAACAAAGGCGCCATGCACGCGCACCGGTAAACCGCTGCCTGGCGGCATGAATAACATATCGCCATGGCCAAGCAGTTGTTCGGCCCCACCCTGATCGAGAATTGTGCGCGAATCGATGCGCGAGGACACTTGAAAGGCGATACGCGTCGGAATATTCGCTTTGATCAAACCGGTGATGACATCGACGGAAGGACGTTGCGTCGCAAGGATTAAATGAATGCCCGCGGCGCGCGCCTTTTGCGCAATACGTGCGATCAGCTCTTCGACCTTCTTACCGACGATCATCATCATATCGGCAAACTCGTCGATCACCACCACGATCATCGGCAGCGTTTCCAGCTGCGGCGCTTTGGCGACTTCTTCGCCGGCCTGATAATTATCTTCGGGCTTCCAGAATGGATCGAGAATCGGCTCGCCGGCCTGTATGGCATCCAGCAATTTACGATTGAAACCGGCCAGATTGCGCACGCCCATCGCCGACATCAATTTGTAGCGCCGCTCCATTTCCGCGACGCACCAGCGCAGGCCGGCGGCGGCATCTTTCATATCGGTAATCACCGGCGCGAGCAAATGCGGGATGCCTTCGTATACCGATAACTCCAGCATTTTTGGATCGACCATTAACAAACGCACTTCGGCCGGTGTTGCTTTAAATAAAATACTCAACAGCATGGCGTTGACGCCGACCGATTTACCCGAACCGGTGGTGCCCGCCACCAACAGATGCGGCATGCGCGCTAAATCGGCCACCACGGGCTCGCCGCTGATGTCGTGGCCAAGCGCCAATGTGATCAGCGATTTTGATTCTTCATAGGTTTTCGACGCCAGCACTTCGCGGAAATTGACCACTTCGCGATCTTCGTTTGGAATTTCGATACCCATCACCGATTTGCCGGGAATCACTTCCACCACGCGCACGCTGATCACCGCCAGCGAGCGCGCCAGATCTTTCGCCAAACCGGAAATTTTACTGGCCTTGATACCCGGTGCCGGTTGAATCTCAAAGCGCGTAATCACTGGTCCCGGCAGCACCGCCACCACTTCGGCGACCACACCGAAATCAGCGAGCTTAAGCTCCAGCAATTTAGACATCGCCGCCAACGTCTCGGCGGAAAAACCTTTCTTTAAGCGATGATCCGCTTCATCGAGCAACTCCAGTGCCGGCAGCGATGTCAGCGTCGCATCGAACAAGGATTTTTGTCGCTCTTTCTCGACGCGCTCGCTGCGCACGGGTGCCGGTGGGGGTGGCGGCGGCTGCACGATTTTCGGCGGGGTGCGCTCTTTCTCGCGTACCTTTTGTTTTGCCAGCGCTTCCTGTCGATGTTTCTGCGACTCGCGATCGCCACGATCGCGATCCTGCTGTGCTTGAAAACGCTGCAGCCACTCCCAAAACAATTCGCTGCCGCGCAACATCAACGCGCCGGTTTGATCCATCAAACGCAACCAGGAAAGATCGGTAAATACCGTTACGCCAAAAAGCAGAATCGAGACCAGCATCAAACGCGCGCCGAACGAACCAAATATCTGAACGGCGGCGCCGCCGACCTGAAAGCCCAACACACCGCCGGCGGCGCGCGTCGGCTCGTTACCGTAAGCACCATCGCTCAGATATAAGAGCGCAGTGCCGGCGATCATCAACAGCGTAAAACCGATGATGCGGACGACAAAACCCGGCCAGTCGAAATCTTCGCTGCGCTGGCGGTAGCGATATAAAATCCAGGCGCGGTAGCCAATCAGAAATGGAAATACGTAAGACATATGGCCGAACAATAGGAAAAACACATCCGCCAGCCAGGCGCCCACTCGCCCGCCGGCATTATGAATTAGCCCGCCCCCGCCGGTGCCGGTAAAACCCGGGTCCTGCGGATAATAAGTGAGCAGCGCCATCAATAAATAAAGACAGACTGCTACCAATCCGATAAACGCGCCCTCGCGCAGGCGCAAGCGTCGCTTATCGAGATTGCCCGCCGCGACAGTCGCAGTATTACTGGGTTTAGCCAATGACAGTTCCGCACCTGGATTGAAAGATTAAAAATCGCAGCCATATTACCATCTCGGCGCGCAGTTGCGTGCAATGCCGAGGCGACGGCTTTTGCGGCATCGCGCACTTTTCCAGTATCATCGCAAATACTGAATTTTGATTTTTTGGATGTCCCTCATGAGCGTTACGCAACACCATCGTTTATTGATTTTGGGCTCCGGCCCCGCCGGTTATACCGCCGCCGTGTACGCAGCGCGCGCCAATTTAAATCCGGTCATCATCACCGGCCTGCAACAAGGCGGACAATTAACCACCACCACCGAAGTCGATAACTGGCCCGGCGACGTCGAAGGCTTACAGGGGCCGGATCTGATGATCCGCATGCAACAACACGCCGAGCGCTTCAATACACAAATCATCTTCGATCACATCGAAGAGGCTGTATTGACGCAGCGACCGTTCGTACTGAAAGGCAGCAGCGGCACTTATACCTGCGATGCGTTAATTATTGCCACCGGCGCTTCGGCGCAATATATCGGCCTGCCCTCCGAAGCCGCTTTCAACGGCAAAGGCGTCAGTGCCTGTGCAACCTGCGACGGTTTTTTCTACCGCAAACAAAAAGTCGCGGTGATCGGGGGCGGCAATACTGCGGTCGAAGAAGCATTGTACCTGTCTAATATTTGTGCGGAAGTTACCTTGGTGCATCGCCGCGATACACTGCGCAGCGAGAAAATTTTGCAGGATAAGCTGTTTGAAAAAGCGCGCAACGGCAACGTCCGCATTCTGTGGAATCATACGCTGGAAGAGGTATTGGGCGACGATCGCGGCGTCAACGCACTGCGCCTGGTCAACCTTAAAAACAACAGCCGAGAGCATCTCGAGGTCGCCGGCGTATTTATTGCCATCGGCCACAAACCGAACACCGATCTGTTTGTCGATCAACTCGATATGCATAACGGCTACCTGAAAGTACGCAGTGGCCTCGAGGGCGGCGCCACCGCAACCAATATCCCCGGCGTATTCGCCGCCGGCGATGTCGCCGATCATGTCTATCGGCAAGCGGTCACGTCGGCCGGCTTCGGCTGTATGGCCGCGCTGGATGCCGAAAAATATCTCGATGGCCTTCAATAACCGGTTGCGCACCGCCACGACTCAATCACTATCATTGCGGCGTTATGGTTGAGTTATGGCCATTGAGTTAGCGCAACTTCATCCGCAGGAAATTTGGTTTCCTCCGCTTGAGGAAGCCCTCGACGAGCCGAACGGCCTGCTGGCGTTTGGCGGTGATTTGCGTCCGGAACGTATTTTAGCCGCTTACCGCCGAGGTATTTTCCCCTGGTACCAGGATGGCCAACCCATTTTATGGTGGTCGCCCGATCCACGTGCCGTTTTATACCCCGATCAAATCAAGATTTCGAGAAGTATGCGCAAATTACGGCGCAGCGACGCATTCAGCATCGCCATGGATAGCGACTTCGAGGCGATTATCGACGCCTGCGCGGCGCCGACCGAAAAGCGCACGGGCACATGGATCACACAACCGATGCGACGGGCCTATGTGGAGTTGCACCGACTGGGCCATGCTCACTCGATCGAGGTTCGGCAGCATGGCCGCTTGGTCGGTGGACTTTACGGGCTGGGAATTGGGCGTATTTTTTTTGGCGAATCGATGTTCAGTCGCGTCGATAACGCGTCTAAACTGGCACTTATTCATCTCTGCTCGCAATTGCAAAGCTGGGGATTTGCCGTGGTAGACTGCCAGGTAAGCAGCGATCATTTATCGTCCATGGGTGCCTGCGAAATTCAGCGCGATGAGTTTCAGCGCTTGCTTGCGCTCCATACGGCTCAACCATGCGCAGCCAATGGCCACTCTTGGCGATCGATTTAGATCGAAGTATGAGGGATTCGCAGTGACGATTCTTTCCACCCTCAAAGTATTCGCGACGCACCCCCATACGTGCAGCTATTTGCCCGAGCAAATGGCCACAACATTATTCATCGATCCCGCGGCGCCGATGAATAGCGAAACGTATAGCCAACTATCGGAAATGGGCTTTCGGCGCAGCGGCCCTCATCTATATCGACCGCATTGCGCGCGCTGCAACTCCTGTCTGCCGTCGCGCATTGCAGTCGAGCACTTTCTTCCCAATCGGCAGCAGCGGCGTATCTGGCAGCGTAACGCGGATTTAAAGGTCGTCGACCGGACCACGTTGATCGGCGAGGAATACTACGCGCTATATGCAAAATATATCGAGGGGCGTCATCGCGATGGCGATATGTACCCGCCCACTCTCCAACAATTCGACTCGTTTCTTACACGCGAATGGGAACTCACCCATTACTATTGCTTCTATGTCGGCGAAAAACTGGCGGCCGTCGCCGTCGTCGATGTCATGAGCAATGGGCTATCGGCAATTTACACATTCTACGACCCGGAGCTCGGCAGCCGCAGTCTGGGTGTTTATGCCGTATTGTGGCAAATCGAACACACTCGCGCACTTGGCCTGCCGCATGTCTACCTGGGCTACTGGATCAAACAATGCAGAAAAATGTCCTATAAAATCAATTACCGTCCGGTCGAATTACTGATCAATAACCGCTGGGTCGCACTCGTCTGATAACCCAGGAAATTCGATCCTGGGCACGCCGGGAAATCAATTTTGCGTAAAGGCTCGGATTAGGGCAAAATGCGCCCAATTTTGCAGTTGCTGCAATGCAGTTTTTTGCTTAAATAACCATCCAAAGCACGTTTGAGGTAAAAGCCGCATGGCGAAGGAAGATCAAATTGAGATGGAGGGTGAAGTTATCGATACCCTCCCAAATACCACATTTCGTGTGCGCCTCGAAAACGGCCATGTCGTAACGGCGCATATCTCCGGCAAAATGCGCAAAAACTACATCCGCATTCTCACCGGCGATAAAGTTAAAGTTGAACTGACTCCCTACGATTTAACCAAAGCCCGCATCACCTACCGCGCCCGCTAATCGCATTACATCCAGTTTTCCAAGCATTCATAAAAAAGCCCGCTCGACGCGGGCTTTAAATGTTCTTCAGAAATCAATCGCAGCTAACTTATTTACTGTGAGGCTCCTGCTCGAGCACCAAATCGTCACCCTTTAACGATACATGCACGATCCCACCACCATCGGCTAGCTCGCCGAACAAGACCATTTCCGCCAACGGCTTTTTGATATGCTCCTGTATGACGCGGGCCATCGGTCGTGCACCCATAGTTTTATCGTAGCCTTTTGCCACCAGCCATTTACGCGCAGCCTCATCGACATCCAACTGCACGCGCTTATCGTCCAGTTGCCCCTGCAATTCAAACAAAAATTTATCCACAACATTGAGGATAACTTTCTCTTGCAGCGGTTTAAACGTGATGATGCTGTCCAAGCGATTGCGAAACTCCGGTGTAAACATCCGATTGATCGCTTCCATTGCATCGGTGCCGTGATCCTGCTCGGAAAAACCGATACTGCGACGGCTGATATTTTCGGCGCCGGCGTTGGTCGTCATGATAAAAATCACATTGCGGAAATCGGCTTTGCGACCGTTGTTATCGGTGAGCGCGCCGTGATCCATGACCTGCAGCAATAAATTGAAAACTTCGGGATGCGCCTTTTCGATCTCATCGAGCAACACCACACTATGCGGATGTTTTGTCACCGCATCGGTCAGTAGCCCGCCCTGATCGAAGCCGATATAACCGGGCGGTGCGCCGATTAAACGAGATACGGTGTGACGCTCCATATACTCCGACATGTCGAAGCGGACCAGCTCGAGACCCAGTATTTTCGCGAGCTGGCGACTGACTTCGGTTTTACCGACGCCGGTGGGACCCGCCAATAAAAATGAGCCGATCGGCTTTTCCGCCGCTTTCAAACCAGCGCGCGCCAGCTTGATCGAGGTCGCTAATGCGGCGATCGCTTCATCCTGGCCGAATACGACCATTTTCAAATTGTCTTCGAGCTGTTTCAATGCCTCGCGATCATCACTGGACACGGATTTTGGCGGAATGCGGGCAATTTTCGCCACGATCGCTTCGATCTCGGGAACATTGATAACTTTTTTGCGCTTCCCGGCCGGCTGTAATTGTTGATACGCACCGGCCTCGTCGATTAAATCGATGGCTTTATCGGGCAGAAATCGGTCGTTGATATACCGGGCCGATAACTCAGCGGCCGCTTGCAACGCTTTATCGGTGTAGCGCAGCCCGTGGTGCTCCTCGAAGCGGCTCTTCAAGCCACGCAGAATATGATAAGTATCGTCTACCGAAGGTTCGGACACATCGACCTTTTGGAAGCGACGACTGAGCGCGCGATCCTTTTCGAAGATACCGCGGTACTCCTGGAAAGTGGTAGAGCCAATGCAACGCATTTGCCCGGAGGTCAATAACGGCTTCAGCAGGTTCGATGCATCCATCACACCGCCGGAAGCTGCACCGGCGCCGATAATGGTATGGATTTCGTCGATAAATAGAATGGCATGCGGCCGCTTTTTAAGCTCGGCCAACAAACCTTTAAAGCGCTTTTCAAAATCGCCGCGATATTTAGTACCAGCCAATAGCGAGCCGAGATCGAGCGAGTAGACCACGCTTTCGCGCAGAATCTCCGGCACTTCGCCCTCGACGATCAGCTTGGCGAGGCCCTCTGCGATCGCCGTTTTACCGACGCCCGATTCACCGACCAGGAGAGGATTATTTTTGCGGCGCCGCGATAGAATTTGCGCCACGCGCTCGACTTCGTTTAGACGCCCCACCAGCGGATCGATGCGACCGGCGCGCGCCTCTTCATTTAAATTAGTGGAGTACGCATCGAGCGGGCTGCGCTCGCTCTCGCCGCCGACCTGCTCGTCATCGGATTGCTCGCGACTATGCTCGATACCATTATCCGAACCGTGATCGGCGACCTTGGAAATACCGTGCGTGATGTAATTAACGACATCCAGACGCGCGACACTTTGTTGCTTCAAAAAATAAACCGCCTGGCTTTCCTGCTCGCTAAAAATTGCCACCAGCACATTGGCGCCTGTCACTTCTTTTTTGCCGGAGGATTGCACGTGAAAGACCGCGCGCTGCAGCACGCGCTGGAAACCCAAAGTCGGCTGCGTCTCGCGGCCTAAATCGGTGTCGGGAATCAGCGGCGTGGTCGAATCGACAAAGTCGGTCAATTCATGCCGCAACTTACCGAGGTCTGCACCGCACGCACGCAATACCTTGGCGGCGATTTCGTTATCGATCAGGGCGAGCAATAAATGCTCGACCGTCATAAATTCATGGCGTTTTAACCGAGCACCTTTAAAGGCTTGGTTCAGCGTCATCTCTAGGTCTTTGCTCAGCATACGCCTACCTCAACACTGCTACGCATTAATCGTCCACCGCCTCTATATCCGCCAGCAACGGGTGCTGACTATCCCTGGCATATTGATTCACTTGGGCAGCTTTAGTTTCCGCGATATCCTTGGTAAATATACCGCATACTCCTTTTCCTTGAGTATGCACGGCCAACATAACTTGCGTGGCGCGTTCGCGACCCATGTTAAAAAACGACTCCAGCACCTCAACAACGAACTCCATGGGGGTGTAATCGTCATTTAACAAGACAACCTTATACATCGGCGGCGGTTTTAACTGTGGTTTCGCCTCCTGAACGGCCAAACCCCCATCGTCCTGCAGCGAACCATCGCGGTCGTCGCCCATGCTTAATGTTAGTCCAAGATTTTTCGTCTTTCCCATTGCCGCCCCAAAACACTTATAAAGAATTGCGAATTACCTGGCCATGATAATGCCATAGCGCCCCGCGGACCAGAAACACACTTGACTATTGCTCAAAAAATGTTTAAACAGGCTACGTTTTGATCAGCGAGCCCAGCTCGGCTACTTATTGAGCTCGGGCTCCATGAATGTGCTCCTGGGGAAGCGAGAAAAAGGGCCTTTGCTATGCAAACAGGAATCGTGAAGTGGTTCAATAATACCAAGGGTTACGGTTTTATTTTATCGGAAAGCGGCGGCGGCGATATCTTCGCCCACTACTCCGCAATCGACATGGATGGCTATAAGACGCTGAAAGCGGGACAAACGGTCCAGTTCGATACCGAGCAAGGACCTAAAGGGCTTCACGCCAAGAATATTCAGGCCGGCCTCGAGCCAATCAAAACTGAAAGCCTCCAGCCTGAACCGCTAGATCTACCTCAGCTGTCCGAAGCCTAGCGCTCAGGTATAAGTACGAGGCAAAAAAAACCGCGACCAAGGCCGCGGTTTCGCATACATCAAATGGTCTTAGCCTTGGCTAACCCATGTGTTGGATCATTGCGCGACCAAATTCCGAACATTTCAACAGCTTGGCACCCGCCATCAAACGCTCGAAGTCATAGGTTACAGTTTTCGCCTGGATCGCACCGTTCATGCCTTTGATGATGAGATCGGCCGCTTCATTCCAACCTATATGTCGCAACATCATCTCCGCCGACAAAATCAGCGAGCCCGGATTCACTTTATCCTGACCGGCATACTTCGGCGCGGTACCGTGAGTTGCCTCGAATAACGCCACGGTATCGCTGAGGTTCGCACCCGGCGCGATGCCGATGCCGCCCACCTGCGCCGCCAGCGCATCCGACAGATAGTCGCCGTTGAGGTTGAGCGTTGCGATCACGCTGTACTCGTCGGGACGAGTCAGTACTTGTTGCAGCATGGCGTCGGCAATTACATCCTTGATGACAATGGTCTTGCCGGTTTTCGGGTTCTTCAGGCTCATCCACGGACCGCCGTCCATCAACTCAGCACCGAACTCCTCTTTCGCCAATTGATAGCCCCAATCCTTGAATGCGCCCTCGGTGAATTTCATGATATTGCCTTTGTGCACCAGGGTGAGCGACGGCAAATCTTGATCGATGGTGTATTGCAGCGCGCGGCGAACTAAACGCTTGCTGCCTTCTTCGGAAACCGGTTTCACACCGATGCCGCATTGCTGCGGGAAGCGAATTTTGGTAACGCCCATTTCGTTTTGCAGGAAGGCGATGACTTTATCCGCCTCGGCAGTGCCGGCTTTCCATTCGATACCGGCATAGATGTCTTCGGCGTTTTCGCGAAAGATCACCATGTTGGTTTTATGCGGCTCGCGCACCGGCGACGGCACGCCATCGAACCAGCGCACCGGGCGCAGGCAGGTGTATAGATCCAACTCTTGCCGCAACGCGACATTCAGCGAGCGGAAACCACCACCAACCGGCGTGGTCAGGGGCCCTTTGATCGCTACGCTGTACTCTTTAATGGCATCCAATGTTTCCGCCGGGAACCAGTCGCCATTATATAAATTGGCGGCTTTTTCGCCGGTATAGATTTCCATCCAACTAATTTTGCGGCGGCCGCCGTAGGCTTTCTGAATCGCCGCGTCGACCACTTCGATCATGACCGGAGTAATGTCGAAACCCGTGCCATCGCCCTCGATAAAGGGAATAATCGGCTGATCGGGCACATTCAGAGAGAGGTCTTGATTGACGGTGATTTTCTCCCCCTGGGCAGGGACCTTGATATGTTGGTATCCCATTCTTGAACTCCACTAGTGACGTTAAATTAGTAATACGTAAGTTGGTAACGTAGTTGAGGACTCAGTTGATAACTTAGTCGACGACGTAAGTGCTAGGATTGACCCCGCCCACGGCGGTTCGGAAAAAACGCGACATTATATGAAAAAAAATTATCGATGAGCCAGTTAATCCTGTTTAATAAACCGTTCCGGGTCATGTCGCAATTTTCGCCGAGCGGCGACAAAATCACTTTGGCGCACTATCTGGATATTCCCAAGGTATATCCCGCCGGTCGCCTCGATTACGATTCCGAGGGATTATTGCTACTGACCAATGATGGCAATCTGCAACATCGCATCAGTCATCCGCAACACAAATTAGCAAAAACTTATTGGGTACAAGTGGAGGGTGCGCCGAATGTGGCCGCACAGCAAGCCCTGCGCGCCGGCCTGTTGCTAAACGATGGTCCAACCTTACCGGCGCAAGTGCGGCAGCTACCCGAACCGAGCTTATGGAGCCGCGAACCGCCGATTCGCGTGCGACCAAGCATTGCCACCCATTGGCTGGAAATCATCATCAGCGAGGGCCGCAATCGGCAAGTGCGGCGCATGACCGCAGCCGTTGGCCTGCCTACCCTTCGTTTGGTGCGAATGGCGATCGGCCCGTGGCAACTGACCGATTTATTACCCGGGGAATGGCGGCAGCTTGAAGTGGAAGCACCGACAAGAAAAACAGCTCGATCTGCAACAGCCCGGAAACGCCACGTATAATAGCGCCGCTTTAAACAAAACCTGGACCTGCAATGAGTTGGTATCCCCACGTCACAGTTGCCACCGTTATCGAAGACAACGGCCGCTTTCTATTTGTCGAAGAAGAGAGCGGCGACGGCCGCCTGGTGCTCAATCAGCCCGCCGGACATCTTGAGCCTAACGAAACCCTGGTCGAAGCAGCGGTGCGCGAAACGCTCGAAGAGACCGGCTGGACTATCGAGGTGCAAGGCGTGGTCGGCATCGGTCTCTACACCACGGCCGACGGTGCCACCACGTATTATCGGACCACTTTTTTTGGCAAGGCTTTACAGCATGATCCGCAGCGCGCATTGGATACCGGTATCGTGCGCGCCCTCTGGTTGAACCCAACGGAGATCGCGGCACTCGCCGCCAGAATGCGCAGCCCCATGGTACCCAGGGTCATCGAGCAATATAACGATGGCCACCGTTACCCTCTCTCGATGATTACGCTGTAAGCCCTCGATTATGAACTCTACGCAACGCGTTATTGTAGGCATGTCCGGCGGCGTCGACTCCTCCGTCGCGGCCCTGCTGTTACTGGAGCAAGGCTTTGCGGTCGAAGGCCTGTTCATGAAAAACTGGGACGAGGACGACGGCACCGAATATTGCACCGCGCGCGCCGACCTGGCCGATGCGCAGGCCGTTTGCGATCGCATCGGTATAACTCTGCACACTGCCAACTTCGCCGCCGAGTACTGGGATCGCGTCTTCGAACACTTTCTCGAAGAATATCGCGCCGGTCGCACGCCAAATCCAGACATTCTCTGCAACAAGGAAATTAAATTCAAAGCGTTCCTCGATTACGCAATGTTGCTGGGCGCCGATTACATCGCCACCGGCCACTACGCGCGGGTACGCCGCGGCGATGGCGGCACCGAACTATTGAAAGGCCTGGACCCGAATAAAGATCAAAGTTATTTCCTGCATGCGGTCGGCAGTGAGCAGTTTGCGAAAACGCTATTTCCAGTCGGCGAATTGTTGAAGCCGCAGGTGCGCGCTATCGCCCAGCGCCACCAACTCGCAACGCACGCCAAAAAAGATTCGACCGGCATTTGTTTTATCGGCGAGCGCCGCTTCAAAGATTTCTTACAGCAATATTTGCCCGCGCAACCGGGCGTTATCGAAACCATCGACGGCAACCGTATCGGCGAGCACCACGGCTTGATGTACCACACTATCGGCCAGCGTCAGGGGCTCGGCATCGGCGGTATTCATGGCGGTGGCACCGAGCCGTGGTATGTGGTCGACAAAGATCTCCAGCGCAATGTTTTAATTGTCGCGCAAGGCACTGATCATCCAAGGCTTTTCAAAAGTGCACTAGCGCTTAGCGAAATCCATTGGATCACTGCTCCGCCCGCCCTGCCGCTGCATTGCCGCGCGAAAACCCGCTACCGGCAACCCGACCAGAATTGCCTGCTGACGGCGCAGGATGGCGGCTATGTGCTGCATTTTGAACAACCGCAACGCGCGATTACGCCGGGACAATCGGCCGTGTTATATCTCGATGAAGTCTGCCTCGGCGGCGGCGTCATCGAACGGGCTCTGGACGATTAAGGCAATGACAGCAACCGAACGACAAGCACTGGCTTTGGCGGGCATTTTACAGGCCACCTATCTGGTCGATCGAATCGCTCGCACCGGTAACGCGGATAGCGCCAGCACTAACGGCATTCTGCATAGCTTATTTGTGTTCGATACCGACGAGCCGGTGGAGGTATATGGCGGCGTTCATAATTTGCAGCTCGGCCTGCGAATTCTGCGCGATCTGATCGCCGGACAGCGGCGCGATGAATATCGCGGCTGCATTCGCTACGGTATGGGCATCCTGCATTTACAAAAAATCCTCGCCAGCGACCTGCGCATGCAAACGACGATCCGTAGCAGACTGCAGCACACCGGAAAAAATCTGGATCATTTTAGTCAGGATATTAATCAGATATCGAGCAATATTGCAGCTATCTATCAAGATACGATTAGCCACATGAGATATCGAATACAAATTACTGGCAGCATTCAACAATTGCAGAACAACCACAATGCGGACCGGATTCGCGCGCTGCTCTTGGCAGCGGTGCGATCGGCCTGGCTATGGCGCCGGGTCGGCGGTACGCGCTGGCAATTGCTGATGGGACGGACCAAATTACTCAAGGCAGCCAATGCCCTGATCGAGCGTTAATAGCGCAGAACCCACGAACAATTTTTCAGATCGGCTACAAGCCGGTATTATTGCGCCCTTCCCGCCATCCTATATCGCATGGGCGCCAACTGTTCCACCACCAACCTTTTGACCACAAGGCTATGTCTCCATGGAATTATCCTCGCTAACCGCAATCTCTCCCATCGACGGTCGCTACGGCAGTAAAACCGCAGACTTGCGCACCATTTTCGGCGAGTATGGATTGATCAAATACCGCGTATTGGTGGAGGTTCGCTGGCTGCAGCAGTTGGCTGAACATCCCGCTATCGGCGAGGTTAAAACATTTGGTCCAGCGGCGCAGAGTGCGCTCGAACAGCTGGTATCGAACTTCGACGAACGCGCGGCACAGCGCATTAAAGACATTGAAAAAACTACTAATCACGACGTTAAAGCGATCGAATACTTCCTCAAGGAATCTATTGAAAAGATTCCCGAACTCGCTGAAATATCGGAATTTATTCATTTCGCCTGTACCTCGGAAGATATCAATAACCTCTCCCACGCGCTGATGTTGAGCGAAGGTCGCACATTAATGCTGGCGACCATGAACCGCATTGTTGAGAAACTGGTTGAACTGAGCCATCAGCATGCCGATGCCGCGATGCTGGCGCGCACTCACGGTCAGTCGGCGACGCCCACCACCATGGGCAAGGAGATCGCCAACGTGGTGGCGCGGCTGCGCCGCCAGCGCGAACAGGTTGCCAAGGTGCAGTTGCTGGGGAAAATCAACGGCGCGGTCGGCAACTACAACGCGCATCAATCCGCCTATCCAAATATCGACTGGCAGGCCAACGCGCAACAATTTGTCGAAAGCCTCGGCCTGACCTGGAACCCCTACACCACGCAAATCGAACCGCACGACTACATCGCCGAACTATTCGATGCGCTGAGCCGCTTCAACACCATTCTGATCGACCTCGATCGCGATATATGGGGTTACGTCGCGCTGGGTTATTTCAAACAAAAAACTATCGCCGGCGAAGTGGGTTCATCCACCATGCCGCATAAAGTCAATCCGATCGATTTCGAAAACTCCGAGGGTAACCTCGGCCTCGCTAACGCGCTTTTTGAACATCTGGCGCGCAAACTGCCGATTTCGCGTTGGCAGCGCGACCTGACCGACTCCACTGTACTGCGCAATATGGGGGTGGGTTTCGGCTACAGCCTGATCGCTTACGAAGCATTACTGAAAGGCTTGAACAAACTCGAAATCAATCGCGCCCGCCTCGCAGAGGATCTCGACCATAGCTGGGAGGTGTTAGCGGAGCCGATTCAAACGGTGATGCGCCGTTACGGCGTACCGGAACCTTACGAAAAACTGAAAGCGCTCACGCGCGGCCAGACAATAGATCGCGCCACTATTCAGCAGTTCGTCGCAACGCTGGCGATCCCGGCCGAGGCGAAAGCCGAGCTAATGGCGCTAACCCCCGCCACCTACATAGGAAACGCGATTGCACAAGCGCGTTCGATCTAGCCGCAATGCAACTACCGGCCTTCGATAAAAATCGTTTCGACCGCGCGGAGTTTTTACGCGCGTATTGGCAGCAAAAACCGCTGCTGATCAAAAACCCCTGGCTCGAATGGCGCAATCCGCTCGAGCCCGATGAGTTAGCCGGACTGGCCTGCGAAGACGAAATAGAATCGCGCCTCATCATTCGCCCGCAGTCATCGCAGCGCCAAAGCTGGCTGGTTGAGCACGGCCCGGTTCCCGAGGCGCGCTTCAGCAAATTGCCCGAGCAAAACTGGACGCTGCTGGTGCAGGCGGTCGATCACTACGTGCTCGAAGTCGCCGCGCTGATCGAGCCGTTTCGCTTCATCCCTAACTGGCGCATCGACGATGTCATGGTCAGTTACGCCACCGACCAGGGCGGCGTCGGCCCGCACTTCGATCAATACGATGTATTTTTGGTTCAAGGACTCGGACAGCGGCGCTGGCAGATCGGCGCGTTATGCGATCGCGACACACCGCTGCTGCCCCACGACGAGCTGCGCCTGCTGGCGCAATTCGAGCCGCTTGAAGAATGGCTGCTGGAGCCCGGCGATATCCTGTACCTGCCACCGCGTTATGCGCACAACGGCATCGCGGTCGGCGGCGATTGCATGACCTATTCGATCGGCTTTCGCGCGCCGAGCCGCGCCGACTTGATCGGCCACTGGTCCGACCATGCGATTGCACAATTGCACGACGACGATCGCTATAGCGATGCGGGCGCTATCGAAACGGGCAATTCCGACGCAACGAGCAACTCCAGCCAAACGAACAATCCGGGCGAAATCAGCGGTGCGGCACTCGCGCAGGCGCAACGCCTCGCCACCGAAACCCTGCTCGATACCGCAGCCTTTCAACACTGGTTCGGAAAATTCAGCACCGCGCGCAAATATCCGGAAATCGATCAGCGCCCCGAACAATTACTGACATCGGCGGAGCTTGCCAAAATCCTGCGCGAAGCGACGCCGCTACGCAATCCGGCCAGCCGCTTCGCGTTTATTCGCAACGACTCGGAGTTAGTGTTATTTGTCGACGGCGAGGCCTTCGCATGCGATGCGCAATTGGCGCCGCTGGCCGAGCTAATCTGCGCACAGTCAATTCTATCTATCGATCCCGCACTGTTAACGTCGGCACCGTCGATGGCATTGTTGCTCGCGCTCTACAATCAAGGCAGCCTGGTATTCGAGGATGACGATTGAAATCAGGGCCGCGCTGTGGCCGCACGATGAAAAAATGCTGGCGGAAATTCGGCGCCGCGTTTTTATCGAAGAGCAGGCCGTGCCCGAACAACTCGAATGGGATGGCCAGGATGCCGCCGCGCAGCACTGGTTGGCGCTCAAAGATGGACAACCGATCGGCACCGCGCGCCTGCTGCGCAATGGTCATATCGGCAGAATGGCGGTGCTGCAGCGCGGACGCGGGCAAGGCATAGGCTCCGCGCTACTGCAGGCCGCTATCGCGCATGCGCGACAAAGCCAACTGCGCGAAGTTTATCTGCACGCGCAAACCCACGCGCTACCCTTTTATGCGCGCCATGACTTCATCGCCGAGGGCCCGGAGTTTATCGACGCCGGCATGCCACATCGAACCATGCGCCTGATCCTGCGGCAACAGCGCCTGCTCGGCACCGATGGCGGCAGATTCGCCGCCGACCGGCGCAGCGTCGCACTCGATCTGGCGCAACAATGCCGGCGCCAATTGCGCTTGCTATCCAATACTCTCGATCACGAGTTATTCGACTCGGAAGAGTTTGCCGCCGCGCTGATTCAATTGGCGCGCAGCGGCCGGGCCAGCGAGATCCGTATTTTGGTGGTCGATGTGCGCCCGGTCGTACAGCGCGGTCATCGCCTGCTCGAACTGCAGCGCCGTCTCAGTAGCAACGTACAAATACGCCGTGCCGATTGCGCAGCCACCGATCTCAAGGAAAATTATCTGGTCGCCGATCAGCGGGGTATCCTGTGCTATTCGGTGAAAGAGCCGGACAAAGCCTGGAGCGACTATAACAATCGACCGGTTGCGGAAGATTACTGTGCGCAGTTCGACGAATTGTGGCATCGCAGTATCGACGACCCTGAGCTGCGCCTTCTACACTTGTAAGCATGCCTTTCGTCGCAGACGAATAGCGACACTCTCTGACACGCCAGCGAGGCGACTCCGCTTATGCACACTTCGCTTATTCACAATTCGCTTATGCAAAAAGCGCTGCGAATAATTCTGGTGCTGTGGCTATGCGCAACCGGCAGCGCCGCGCACGCGGAAGCTCGGGTCTTTAATTTATCCAATCCGAATCCCGAAACCGTTCTGCAGGTACTGCAGACCACTTACGGCGACAAGGTTCGCGTAGATCTGATTCAACAGCGTCTGGTAGTAGTCGGTACCGCCAAACAACTCGATGAAATCGCCGCGCTACTGGCTAAAATCGACCGCCCTCCCATGCCGCTGCGTTTTACCTTGCGCGAGCAACCACCGCCGGCCACCGAGCAGGCGGATGTAGTTGTCTATTCCAGCGGTGACGACGGCTATATCGTCGACACGGTGGAAAATGCGCTGGTGGTGGTCGAGCATCAACAGATCGTGCAACAGCCGGTCATCGACGGCTGGCTGATCGCCATCGATAACAAACCGCAAACGGTCAGCTCGTTGACGCTGCAAGTGCAACTGCAAAACAGTCGCACCGCGCAAATATTGGTGAGTTTCAGCCGAGAAGACAATCAACAGCGTCGCGTCTTCGGCAGCACCTTGATCGGCGAAATCGGCGCCTGGATTCCGCTGCTGCCGCAACCGTTATCGCAAGTAACCGGCAAAAACACCATCAGCAGTGGCGCGAAGCGCGGCGAGCAATTGTATTTACGCATCGAGCGCAGGACGCGCTAAAGCGCGTCAACTGTTAGCTGAGTTGGCTTTGGAAGAGTTGTGATAGCTGTGCTCAGATAGTTGGGTGCCAGGACCGGGGTGTACCTGCCCCTTCCATGACAAGGGGTTCTTTTAATGTGCGGTCGGCAATCGCGTAGAGTTCCATATAGGTCTTGGAAGGGGCAGGTACACCCCACTCCCCAAGCCTTGCAGTAAATTCGAGAGAATATCGAGCTCGAAAAGTTTCGTCGCTGATGACGATGACGATGACGATGACGATGACGATGACGATGACGATGACGATGAAAGAGTATTTTCCAGAGAGCTACTTGAGGAGAAGCTGAACCCGCTCGGTGCTCATGGGTGAGGTGTCAGTTTCCTCTTTCCAGGCCTATAAGGAACTCTACGCGACTGCCGATCGCACACTAAAAGAACCCCGCGCCAGGAAAGAGGAAACCGACACCTCGCCAACCAACCAAGCGACACAGTTGTTGTTCAGTGTTTTGCTTTTACTGGCAACTTACAGCATCACCCCGACATCGGTATTGCGATACACCACATCGTAGCGCCGCAGGGCGCGGCAAGGCTCTTCGCTGGCGATTTGCACGGCGCCGTCGCGCAATGCAAATACATAACCATGCAATGGGCAGCGAATCGCGTCGCCATGAACAGTCGCATCGGCTAATGCATGGCCGCGATGCGGGCAAAAAGCCTCGATTAAATACAACTCGCCCAGCTCTTGAATCAACAACAACTGAGACTGGTCGATCTTAAACTCGCGCCGATAACCATCGTGCAAATTGATCAAATTTTCCAACCGATAAAAGCGCACGCCCCGCCGCCATCCTCTTCAGTGGCCCAGCTAAAAATATAGGCCAGAAAAACAAACGCCACTTCGCAAAACGAAGTGGCGTTGTTGCCAGCCTTAAATAGCGCCGGGTTAAATCGGAGCTTGTTGCTCCGCCAAAAACAGCCACGTCTCCAGCACCGAATCGGGACTCAACGACACACTGTCGATGCCCTGATCCATCAACCACTTCGCCAAATCGGGATGGTCGGAAGGCCCCTGACCGCAGATACCGACATATTTGCCCTGCGCCTTGCACGCCGAAATCGCGCTCTTCAACAACACCTTCACCGCATCGTTGCGCTCATCGAACAAATGCGCGACCAAACCGGAATCGCGATCCAAGCCCAAGGTCAATTGCGTTAAATCGTTCGAGCCGATCGAGAAACCATCGAAATATTCCAGGAACTGCTCGGCGAGCAGCGCATTCGATGGGATTTCGCACATCATGATAATTTTCAGGCCGTTTTCGCCACGTTTCAAACCGTGCTCGGCGAGCAATTCGACCACCTGCCGCGCCTCGCCGACGGTGCGCACGAACGGCACCATAATCTCGACATTGGTCAGCCCCATCACATTGCGCACTTGCTTCAACGCGCGGCATTCCAATTCGAAACACTCGCGGAACGATTCGGAAATGTAACGCGACGCACCGCGGAAACCCAACATCGGGTTTTCTTCCTGCGGCTCATACAAACTGCCGCCGATCAAATGCGCATATTCGTTCGATTTAAAATCCGACATGCGCACGATCACGCGCTTCGGCGAAAATGCCGCGGCGATGGTGGCGATACCCTCCACCAATTTTTGCACGTAAAAATCGACTGGCGATGCGTAGCCGGCGACGCGCCGCTCGACGCTGATGCGCACATCGCGCGGCAATTCATCGAAATGTAGCAGCGCTTTCGGATGCACACCGATCATGCGGTTGATAATAAACTCTAACCGCGCCAAACCGACACCAGCGTTCGGATAGGCCTGAAAATCGAAGGCGCG
>DATIED010000543.1:0-9352 GCA_035455965.1 Spongiibacteraceae bacterium | reverse complement strand
ACCGATCGCTGCAGGCATGATTTCAAAGTCTCCTGCAGCGGCTGTCAGCTTTCGACCATTTGTCTGCCGATCGCGTTGCAGGCGCCAGATATCGACCGTCTGGATGCCATCATTCAACGCGGCCGGCCATTGCGCAAAGGCGAGTATGCCTATCGACAGGGCGATCGTTTCAGATCGGTTTACGCCGTGCGTGCCGGCACCTTGAAAGCCTACAGCTACACCGATAGTGGCGAGGAACAGATAAACGGCTTTTATCTGCCGGGTGAAATATTCGGTATGGACGGCATGGGGAAAAATGAATACCTCAGTTCTGCCGTGGCATTGGAAACGGCAGCCATTTGCGAAATACCGTTCGAATTGTTAAGCGAATTAAGCGTGCATATTCCGAGCTTACAGCGGCATTTTTTTCAGTTGATGAGTCAGGAGATTGCTCAGGATCAACAATTGATTGCAATGCTGGGCAAAAAAACCGCCGAGCAACGTATTGCCGGACTGTTGTTAAGTATTTCGGCGCGCAACGCGCGCCGTAAATTATCCGCCACGACGTTTCGTCTCGCTATGTCGCGCACTGATATAGGTAATTATCTGGGGCTGACCGTGGAAACCGTTAGTCGCGTGTTTGGCCGGTTTCAGAAGTCCGGTTTGTTGGCATCGAAGCAACGCGAAATAGAATTGTTGCAGCCCGCTGCATTACGCGGCATCGCCAGCGGTGTGAATAGCAGCAGCTAAGCTTGCAGGCGCCCTGGTTCTCTCTTGATGTTATATGTAGAGGTCAGCACCTTCGTTATCGAGTTGCAGACGTTATGGAGTTGCGGCGTATGAATGAGACCGAAGTGCGCACCAGGCTGCTGCGCAAGCGCGACGAAATTTTTGCCCGGGCGAATAGCTTACATAAGGACTTGTATGCGCGTACCGAGCCGTATAGCGCCGACTTCGCCGAGCAGGCCGTCGAATTGGAAAATCTGGACGTGTTATTCCAGCTCGATACAGCGAGTCGCGCAGAGCTTAGCGCGATTAATAACTCCATCGATCGCCTGGCTGTGGGCAGCTACGGCATTTGTAGCCGATGTGCAAAGCCGATCAATCCCGCGCGCTTGAATGCGTTGCCGCACGCGGAAACCTGCATCGATTGCGCTTTGTAACAATAGCGATGCCGCGCTCCATATATAAAAAGCAAGCGGCTCTATGCTGTGGGCAGCCATGACATTAATGATTCCAAAAACATGAGTTGAAGTAAGTGCCCGTAGAAATAAGATTTTAGTTGGCATGAGAATAAAAATGAAGGCTGCTTAGGCGGAAGGAATTTCGGGGGCTCGGGGGTCAATAGATGTCGCGATGGCTATCCCGGTCATACAGGCACTTGCCCGCCACATAAGTGGCCTTGGTGGCGCGGTCATCGCCCAGCGTCATCAAGACGAACAGCACTTCTTCGATGTTGTTGGCGTAGGACATCCGGGTGCGGATGATCGGGGTCGAATGCAGGTCCAGCACTACGAGGTCGGCTTCCATACCGGGCTCGATACTGCCGATCAGGTCGTCCAGATACAGCGAGTGGGCTGTACCGCGTGTCGCCAGGTAGAACGCATGGATGGCACCGAGCGGATAACCCCGCATCTGCGCCACCTTGTAGGCTTCATTCAGCGTCTGCAATTGCGAAAAGCTGGTGCCGGCGCCCAGATCGGTGGCCAGCCCAACGCGAATTGGGTGCGATCCCTGCACGGCCTTTTGCAGATTAAAAAGACCGCTGCCTAGAAACAGGTTCGAGGTTGGGCAGTGGGCGATGGCCGTACCGGTTTCATGCAAGCGGCGGAACTCTTCATCCGTCAAATGAATGCCGTGACCGTAGATGGCGCGCGGACCCAGTTGGCCATAGTGGTCGTAAATATCCACGTAGTTCTTACGCTGCGGATAAAGATCTTTTACCCAGGCCACTTCGTTTACGTTTTCGGAAATATGCGATTGCAGGTAGGTGCCCGGGTGCTCCTTCCAGACGGCGCCGGTCATTTCCATTTGTTCGGGCGAGCTGGTCGCTGCGAAACGTGGCGTTACGCAGTACAGCTGGCGACCTTTGTTGTGCCATCTGGCGATCAGGGCTCTGGTGTCGTCGTAGCCTTGTTTTGGCGTGTCGGTGAGGGCTTCCGGTGCGTTGCGGTCCATCATGACCTTGCCGGCGATGTTGCGCATGTTGAGCTTTTCGGACTCCTCGAAAAACGCATCGACCGATTGCGGATACACAGTGCAATAAACTGTCGCAGTCGTCGTGCCGGCGCGCAGGTTTTCCTGCAAAAATGTGCGGGCAATTTTGCGGGCGTGATCCATGTCGGCGAATTGCTGCTCGGCGATGAACGTGTATTTATTGAGCCAATCGAGTAATTGCGCGCCATAGGCACCGATGATCTGGGTCTGCGGGTAGTGCACATGGCAATCGATGAACCCGGGCATGATGATCGCGTCGCCATATTCGGTGACCGATAGCTGATTGGGATATCGGGTCAACACTTCGCTGGCAGGCCCAACGTCTTTTACTTTGCCGTCTGCCATGACGACAATGCCGTCACGATAATGGATAAAGGATTTTTCTATCCCGGCCACGAAAGGGTTGTCTTTGTAAGTCACGATCTGGCCACGAATTGCCTGAATATTCATAGCTGCCCCCACACTGGCACTGTTAAACCGTTCGCTCCAGCAGTTTGCCGGCAGGCGAGCGATGGTTCGGGCTCCGGGGCAGGTATTGCCCTCAGGAGTCGCGCCATCGGTGACTCAAAAGTACTACATATTTCCGGTGTGGGTGGGGTAGTGGGCCAGGGTCCTGTGTTCTTTTTCATATTCATATCAGAATATCGGCAATATTCGCTAGGTTAGACTCGGTATTTGCCGTTTTTCAACGAGGCTGTATCATCCAGAACGTGATGATTTATTGTTCAATTGAAAAAAAACGGCCTTTAGCGAGTATTATCGCTATCACAGAGGGAAACAAATGATGGAAAGAAAACGGAGTCATACATTTTTTTTGTTGGGGGTGTTAAGCGTTGTAGCGGTGATGTCATCCCCTGTTTTTGCCGCGGCAGCATCGAAGTGCAGTGGTAACGGTGTGGCGAATGGCGCTGCGCTGGAGCACAAGGTGCAAAATGGCGTTTGCGATGAGGTGCCGGGGGATACGCCGGTTCCCGAGCCTTCGGGACTGGCCATGCTGGCGGGTGGACTGATCGCGGTTTATCTGAGGCAGGTGCAGAAGTCGAAAAAAACGCAGTGACGAGTTGGCGCTGCCTTTTTCCGGACAAAAGGTTTTGATTCCATCTGCCTGTGGATCAATGATCTGATCGAGCTGGCCAGCGCCAACGATTGAAGCCCATTGGGCGTTCGATCGCATGGTCGATGCTCTGGCGTGGCCTTGCTCGATTACGACTTTTTCATCGTTATTCCACGGAATCCTGTTCTCGCACGGAATCCTTTTCGCGCACCGACTGATCATAAGTCCGCGCCCCGCGTTATAGGACCAAAGTCCAATATTATTAATAGCTTCTCGAATAGTTTAATAGCCGGGACCAAGCTACAGAAGCCTAGAGGCCCCGCCGATGTTTCGCCCTCCCATAAAACTTACCGCTGCTATCGCATTCGCACTGTCGGGTATCCCGACGGCATCCTTTGCCGGGGCTCCCGCGTTTGCAGGTATAGCCGCGGAAGCGGATTCTGCCGAGACCGCAGCCAGTAACCCGGCAGGTATGGCAAGGCTGGGTGAAAGCGCTGCTGCTGTACAGCTGATGGCGGCGCACAGTTCCGGCAAGTTTGAAGTCGACGAGGGGCGCACGACAATCGACGGCGGAGATCCCGACAACGACAAAGCGCCGGTAGTGATTCCATTCGGCTACTACGTCAAACAACTCGACGAGCGCTGGCATGTCGGTATTTCGCTGACCGTGCCCAATGGTTTCGGTGCCGATTACGGCAGCGATTGGGCGGGGCGTTACTATAGCGATTCCTACAGCCTGGTCTACGTCATGCTGGCGCCGGCGGTGTCGTACCGGGTCGACGATCAGTGGTCGCTGGGCGCTTCGCTGGGTATTAATTATGTGGCCTCCGAAAGCGAGGTTGCCTTTAACAATCTCTCGCCCGGCATGGGCGATGGCCGCATTAAGGCCGATGTCAATGGCGTCGGTTTCAGCCTGACGTTGTCGGCGCTTTACGAACTCGACAAGCAGACGCGGATCGGTCTTGTGTATACGAGCCAGTCGGTGACCGATCTCGAGGGTGATCTGAAGTTTCGCAATCTCGGTCCGGTGGTGCAATCCGCGCTGCAGCGGGCGGACAAGCTCGACAGCGACATCGAGGTGACCAATCGTCTGCCGCAGCGCATTGTCGCCGGTATCTACCACCAGATGGACTCGGGCAACTATTACACGGCCGATGTGGCCTGGATGGAATTCTCGAAATTCGGCACGACTAACGTCGCCTGGGACGGTACCGATCTTCGCTTCGACGATGACGGTACCTATAACGACATTTGGGCGCTCACGCTGGGCGCCGGTTTTCCGATGGGGAAATACACGTGGAAGGCGGGTGTCTTTTATCTTTCCCCGCCGGTCGATGACGATAAGCGGACGCTGGCCATGGCGCTGGATCGAGTCATCGGAATCGGCGGAGGCGTCAGTTTCCCGCTGGAAGGTACGCGCTCTGTCGATATCAATCTCAACCTGCTCGATCTCGGCAAGGCGCCGGTGGACACGGGTGCCAGCGCCGTGCGCGGCCGTGTCGTTGGCGAAACCAACAACCCGTATGTTGTGATGTTCGACGCCAGTTATCACTTCTGAGTTTGGGGCGAGGCATGCTGCCTTATCGCGCATGCCAATCGCGATTGACGGTGGTAGCATGCGCGCCCTATGCGTATCGCCGATTTTGAACAACGTCTCGCCGACCTCGGCGCCCTGCCTATTCACCGCAAGCAAATAGTGCGCGCGTGGCTGCGTGGTCAACCGCTCGATACCCGTCCGCGGCGCCATGCGCACGAGGGATTTCTGCCGCTGTCGCTGCGCAATAACCTGTCTCAGCTAACCGAATATCTCGATAACTTCGCGCGTATCCACTCGCAACATCCTGCCGCCGATGGCTCGGTGCGGCTGCTGGTGAAGCTGGCCGATGGGCAGATGGTGGAAAGCGTATTGTTGCCGCGCGATGGTGTTTGCGTCTCCACGCAGGTCGGCTGCGCAGTGGGTTGCCGATTCTGTATGACCGGCAAAAGCGGCCTGCTGCGTCAGATCGGCAGTCTCGAGATTCTCGCGCAGGTGGTACTGGCGCGAAAACTGCGGCCGGTGAAGAAGGTCGTGTTTATGGGCATGGGTGAGCCCGCCCACAATCTCGATAATGTCATTGAAGCGATCGATCAGCTCGGCACTTACGGCGATTTCAATCACAAAAAACTGGTGTTCTCGACAGTCGGCGATCAGCGCGTATTCGAGCGCTTGCCGCAATTGCGCGTCAGGCCGGCGCTCGCACTGTCGCTACATACCACCAACGCCGAACTGCGCGAACAGTTGTTGCCGAAGGCGCCGAAGATTACGCCGGCTGAGCTAATCGAGCAGGGCGAAATCTATGCGCGCAAAGTGGGTTATCCGATCCAGTATCAATGGACGCTGCTGAAGGGTATTAACGACGGTCAGGACGAACTGGATGAAATCGTGCGCCTGCTGCGCGGCAAATATTCCGTACTTAATCTCATCCCCTTTAACCGTTTAGAGGGCGACGAATATCAGCGCCCGGAGGTCGAGCGCATTACCGAGATTCTGCATTACCTGCATCGCAATGGCGTGCTGACCACGATACGCAACAGCGCCGGCCAGGAGGTCGATGGTGGCTGCGGCCAATTGCGCGCCCGTGCAAACCCGCAGCAATCCGCTTCTGTCGCGGCTCGCGCGCTCGACATAATTACGCTGCCCTGATTTCCGCAAGCTATTGTTACAGCGCGCCGTGCTGCTCGAGAATTTGCACATACTCGACCGACTTAGTATGTTCGCGCATAAAGGAAATAACAGTGCGCCCATGCGGTCCTTTCGCATTCACGTTGCGACCCTGTTCGATAAACATGGCGACGAATTTGGCGAAATCGTCGGCGCGCATTTGTTGATAGGCTTTCATCAGTGCGTGAAAATCAGCCTCGACATCCTCGGCCGGTTTAACATCCAGAAATTCGCGAATACGCGTTTCGGTCCACACTTCGTCGACGACAACTTCTTTCTCTTTGGCCATGATCGTTAACCTTTAAAAGTTTATTTTCTCCAAAAAAACAAAGTTTCGTCGGAGTATTCGCATTCTGTTCTTGCCCCCCCTCGGCTTTGGCTTCCTGCGTCGCTCTACCTCCTGCATCCATGCAGTCGTACTGCGCAGGGGAGGCGAGTTCGTGCGCATTGCGAGAGCGGTGGTTACTCTCCGTTCAATTTTTTCAATAATATTTCATTGACCACGCCGGGATTGGCTTGGCCTTTCGAAGCCTTCATGATTTGGCCGACAAAGAAGCCGAGCAGTTTTTTGCGCTTGGCTTCGTCGGCGGCGCGATATTGCTCGACCTGCTCGGGATTGGCGTCGACGATGCCGGCAACGATTTGCTCGATCGCGCCGGTATCGGAAACCTGCTTCAAGCCCTGTTTTTCGATAATGGTATCCGCATCGCCCTCGCCGTTCCACATCGCTTCAAATACTTGTTTAGCTGTTTTGCTCGATATAGTGCCATCGGTTATGCGACAAATTAGTTTGGCGAGTTGGTCCGGCGCGATGTCATTTACTTTTCCTTGAATTGCGACGGTGTCTGAACTTTGTTCCGTGGCGTTCATCGTTCCAGAAATTACATTTAGTTTACTCGCGCGCTCACCCATTACCCAGTTAGCTGCCAGTTTCGGTTCGCCGCTTTCCTTGGCAACCACTTCAAAATAATCGGCCAGTGCGCGCTCGGAAGTTAGCACCGAGGCGTCATAATCCGATAAGCCGTATGTTGCGATAAAGCGTTGTTTTTTTGCATTCGGCAATTCCGGCAACGCCGCGCGAATTCTTTCGATGGTTTCTTTATCGACTGCGACGGGCAATAAATCCGGGCACGGGAAGTAGCGGTAGTCGTTAGCTTCTTCTTTGCTGCGCATCGAGCGTGCTTCGCCGGTATCGCCATTGTACAGCCGGGTCTCCTGCACGATGGTGCCGCCGTCTTCAAGTCGATCGATCTGGCGTGCTACCTCTTTCCTGATCGCTTCTTCCATGAACTTAAATGAGTTCAGGTTTTTCGTTTCGGTGCGCGTGCCGAGTTTGTCCGAGCCTTTTTTTCGTACCGAGACGTTGACGTCGAAGCGCATCGAGCCCTGCGACATTTCGCCGTCGGTGATGCCGAGGCTGGTCACTAACGAGTGCAGTTTTTTCGCAAATGCCACCGCTTCTTCGGCGCTACGCATATCGGGCTCGGTGACGATTTCAACCAGCGGCGTGCCGGCGCGATTTAAATCGATACCACTAAGGCCGTGGAAATCTTCGTGCAGTGATTTGCCGGCATCCTCTTCCAAATGCGCGTGATGAATGCGCACCCGCTTAGTGGTGCCATCCGCCAATTCGATATCGAGATGACCGGGGCCGACAATCGGCTCCGCCAACTGCGTGGTTTGATAACCTTTCGGCAGATCGGGATAGAAATAATTTTTGCGCTCGAATGCGCTGAGCGGATTGATTTCCGCATCGATCGCCAGCCCGAACATAATCGCATAGCGCAGCGCCTGCTCGTTGAGCACCGGCAAGGTGCCCGGCATCGCCAGATCGATCGCGCTAGCCTGCGTATTCGGCTCGGCACCGAACGCGGTGCTGCTGCCGGAAAAAATCTTCGATTGGGTGGCCAGCTGCATATGCACTTCGAGGCCGATTACTGTTTCCCAGGTCATATCAGTTACCAGTTGTTAGTTATCAGTTGTCAGTTATTTGTAGTGGGTCGGTAGCATCAGTTTTTAACTGACAACCGACAACTATTCACTGACAACTGCGCGCGGAGCGCGCGCATGCCAGTCGGTCGCCTGCTGAAAGCGATGGCCGATATTCAGCAATTTATCTTCTGCGAAATAATTGCCGATTAATTGCAGGCCGATCGGCTTGTCGTCGACCAGGCCGGCAGGAATGCTCATGGCCGGCAGGCCGGCTAAATTGACTGCGATGGTATAAATATCTTCGAGATACATGGTGACCGGATCGCTGATCGCACCGTGCCGAAACGCCGGGTTCGGCGTGGTGGGTCCGGCAATCACATCGACGTCGTTAAACGCAGCGACAAAATCGTTTTTGATCAGGCGGCGTACCTGCTGCGCTTTCAAATAATACGCGTCGTAGTAACCGGCCGATAAAGCGTACGTGCCGACGAGAATGCGGCGCTTCACTTCTTCGCCGAAAGCTTCGGCGCGGGTGCGCGTATATAAATCGTATAAATCTTTGGGGTTGTCGCAGCGATAGCCGTAACGCACGCCATCGAAGCGCGATAAATTCGCCGACGCTTCGGCCGGTGCAATTACGTAGTAGCAGGGCACGGCCAAATCGGTCAGCGGCAGCGAAATTTCTTTAATGATGGCGCCGAGTTTTTCCAGTTCTTTAATGGCGGCGTGAATCGCTTGTTCGATTTCCGGTTTTAAACCTTTGCCGAAATATTCTTTCGGTAAACCGATGCGCAGGCCGTCGAGTTTATCGTGCAGCGTGGTGGTGTAATCGGGCACGCTGCGCTCGCTGCTGGTGGAGTCGCGCTCGTCGAAACCGGCCATCGCATTTAACAGCAGTGCGGCATCGTGGGCGCTGCGCGCCATCGGGCCGCCCTGATCGAGGCTTGAAGCGAAGGCGATCATGCCGTAGCGCGAAACGCGTCCGTAAGTGGGCTTTAAGCCGGTGAGTCCACACAATGCGGCGGGTTGGCGAATCGAGCCGCCAGTGTCGGTGCCGGTGGCAGCCGCGCACAATTGCGCAGCGATCGCCGCCGCGGAGCCGCCCGACGAGCCGCCGGGCACGCAATCGGTCGCCCACGGATTGTTGACCTTGCCGTAGTAACTGGTTTCGTTCGACGAGCCCATCGCGAACTCGTCCATGTTGGTTTTGCCGAGACAGACCACGCCGGCCTGCGCCATTTTCGTCACCACGGTGGCATCGTACGGCGGTACGAAGTTGTCGAGCATTTTCGAGCCGCAACTGGTCTTCACGCCGTTGGTGCAGAAAATATCTTTGTGTGCGATCGGAATACCGGCCAGCGTACCGGCAGTGCCGTTGGCGCGCGCTTTGTCGGCGGCGCGCGCCGTCTCGAGCGCGGCTTCCGGGGTGACGGTGATGTAGCTGTTGTAGCGCGCATCGAGTTTTTCAA
>DATIED010000542.1:0-2572 GCA_035455965.1 Spongiibacteraceae bacterium | reverse complement strand
CTCGATGTTTCGGCGTACAATTCGCGACTTCCAAAAAGCTTGCGAATAAATTGTAATCGCCGCAGTACTGCTCACGATACTGTTTTGTTTAGTGTTGCTTGCTCTTCGTTAGCGGCGTTAGTCGTCTGGGTTAGCGACATGTGCCGGCTGGCTCAACCGGCAATACTCGGACAGCAGCGCTGGGCCAATGATATTCGACCGGTGGTATTCGGCGGATACATTCGTGAGTGGCAATCAGCGTTGGATAGTAGCCAGTGGATAGCAGGATGCCGGCGGGCGACAGGATCGCAACCAGGATAACAACAGCGCGCATCGACAGCGAAACGGCGACGCGGAAAAAATTCATGGCAGCAGTGAGCGCAGCATGCGCGATCCTGTTGTAACAATCAAGCATGTATCTGAGTAGGTGGAAAAGCGATGGCGAAGTGGGAATGTATTATCTGTGGTTGGGTTTACGACGAAGTAACGGGCGATCCCGATAACGGCGTGCCGGCCGGAACACTGTGGGACGATGTGCCCGAAGAGTGGTTATGCCCCGACTGCGGCGTTGGTAAGGATGATTTCCAACTGCTCGATGAGCCCGCTGCCCCCGCCGCCCCGCACCACGAGCAGCCGACACAAGTCGTGGTCGATAAGGCGCCGGTGGTGGTGATCGGTACCGGCATGGCCGGTTATAACTTCGCCGACGAATTCCGCAAGCATAACCAGGATACCCCTCTTATCCTCATCACCTCCGACGATGGCCGCTGGTACTCCAAGCCGATGCTGTCGACCGGTTACACCAAGAATCACGACGCCAAGGCGCTGGCCCAGAACGACGGCGGCAGTATGGCCAAAGAACTGAAAGCCAGTGTCTGGACGATGACCAACGTTGCCGCCATCGACACCGCCAATCAGCTGATTAAAGTCGGCGATGCCGAAACCGTGATTCATTACGGTAAATTGGTACTGGCTCTGGGCGCTGACGTTATTCGTCCGCCCTTGTCCGGCGACGGCCTGGATCTGGTCTACTCGGTCAATGATCTGCTCGACTACGACGATTTCCGTACCGCGATGACCAAGAACAAGGTCAAAAAAGTTTGCATCATCGGCGGCGGCCTGATCGGCTGTGAATTCACCAACGACCTGCTCAACGGCGGCTATGAAATCGAGACGGTCGATCCCCTCGGTTACTGTTTGCCGACCCTGCTGCCCGAGCAGGCCGGCAAAGCAGTGCAGCGCGCGCTCGAAGCCAAAGGTGCGAAATTCCATTTCGGCCAACTGGTCACCGACGTGAACAAACGCGCCGAGGGCGGTGTGCGCGTCACGATGAACAATGGTCAGACTATCGATGCCGATCTGGTGTTGTCGGCGGTCGGCGTGCGGCCGCGTATCGATCTGGCCAAGGCGGCCGGTATCGAGTTCGCGCGCGGCATCGTTACCAATCGCCGTCTGGAAACCAGCGCTAAAAATGTTTACGCGTTGGGCGATTGCGTAGAGGTAGAAGGTCATGTGCTGGTGTACGTTGCACCGCTGATGGCCGCTGCTCGTGCCCTGGGTGCGACCTTGGCCGGCAAGCCGACCGACGTGGTCTATCCGGCAATGCCGGTCACGATCAAAACGCCGGCCTGCCCCGTCGTGGTCAGCCCGCCGCCGCGCGGCGCCGCTGGTGCATGGACGATCCAGGAGAACGGTAACGATGTCGTGGCCGAGTTCCGCGATGCCGCCGGTCGACTGCTCGGTTTTGCGCTCACCGGCGAAGGTAGTAAAGAGAAGCTGCGTCTGCAGAAAGAGCTGCCACCGATCCTCTCCTGAGTCGATCGGTACTATTGCGGCTGAATACCGCGGTGGCCTAACGGTTAAGCTCGCCGCGCCCGGCGCCCGAATTTATTTCGGCGCGAGGCCGGGCGCGGTCGAGTCTAAAAATAATTTGCACTTTGTGAAGAAGGGCACTCGTTATGCGCAAACCCGACTTGACCGCTTATATTGCTAATAAAGCCGATATTTCTTCCGAAAAAGCGCAGCAGGTCATGGCTGCCATTCTCGACCAAATCACTTTAGCCCTGAGCCGCGATGACGTCGTCAGTCTGGTTGGTTTCGGTACATTCGATAAGCGCAACCGCGCCGCGCGCTCCGGCAAAAACCCACAGACCGGCGCGGCCATCGAAATCGCCGCCAGCAATACGGTGGGATTCAAACCGGGCAAAGCCCTGCGCGATGCAATCAATTAATTTTGATGGATGCACCGGATCCCGCAACCGTTAGTGCCGACGTAGTGGTAGCCGCGCATACCCGGCTCTGGATCGAGCGCTTTGTTGTCGATTTGAATTTATGTCCGTTCGCCGCGCCGGTGCTGCGCGCCGAGCAGCTCGGCATTTTCGTCTGCGCGCTGACGGCCGTGCCCGAGTTGGCAATGGCGGTGCTCGACGAACTCGATAGATTACAGCGTACGCCGGAGGGCGAGCTGGCCACCAGCGTTCTGGTGTTTAGCCGCGCATTAGGCGATTTCGATGAGTATCTCGATTTTCTCGCGCTGGCCGAAGAGTTGTTGACGGAAAGCGGCCTCGACGGCATCGTGCAGATCGCCAGCTTT
>DATIED010000541.1:0-2880 GCA_035455965.1 Spongiibacteraceae bacterium | reverse complement strand
ATTTTCGCCGAATTTTTTGGTCAATGAGAAGCAATTGTTGCGCCTCGAGGTGTAACTTTGGTTCCGCAGGGCGTTGCTCACCAAAGCGGCCATTGTCGAACCATAGAGGCTCACATTGGTCGAGTTGATCAAATATCGCTGCGTTGCAACGTCGTCCATCAGTCTTCGCAGGGCGGCAGGGCGAACAGGGTGTACGCGGTCTCTGTAATTGGCCAGATCGCAGACCACTAACCCATCAAGGTCGACCGCGTGAATAAAAACATTATCCAGCCCAGCGGCGGCGACCTCTCTCACGATGCACTGATGAAAATGAACAATTTGTCCGGGTTTCAACCGCCCCCCGGAAAGAGGCCATAACTCTCGCGCATCCGTCGCCATCGCGACATATGTCTCGAAAGGGATAGGAGCAAAGATGAGATCAAGCCTCGCGCCTGATTTGGCTGCTGTCCGGGCAGCGGGTATTATCCCGTCGTGGACGAAGCGATTGTCCGCGCAGCGCTGATCGCGCGCCTGATCCAGCAGATTCCCTTTTGCTGCAACACGATCGATTTCGAGCTGCCTCATTAGGCTCGGCTGTTTGTCGACCGGGATACCCCCATAAATGTGCTGGCTCCCTTTTCCCCATTCCGCGATATCATATTGTGAAAATATATAGTTATTTGCCAGAGCTCGCGCTGTATCAAAAGAAAAATCTGGCGTCTCATACCACTTGTTGGATGAAAAGTTTATTATCGTATCGCCGGTTGCAAAAAGTGGGAAGTGGTCATCGATTTGTGTGTGGTCAACTTCTATCAAAATTCGCCTTATACTAGGAGTATGAACCGCATAATCGATCACAATTGAGGTGTCTTGCCATGTCGGCGCTTCGTAGGCGAGATTTGCCGCCTCATGGACGCCAAACTCTTCGCGCAGAAGACTTGGCGTGATGGGCATCATCGGAGAGCCGCCGATCAACACCACTTCTTGCCTATGCGATGTAATCGTGCGCATTAGTCTCGTAGTTTCGCTTCCGGGATAGTTGCCGTCTTTAAGGTGGATGGTAACGCCCCACGGACGGAACCCGTACGGATCGACGATGATGATCGTCAGAAGCATCGCCGCTGCGAACAAGGCTGGGCTGAACGCCGGCAACAGAAAATTGGAGGACGTCAGCAACCTCCCAACCGGCAAGCGGCTCAACGACGCTCGGCGATTGCCAGAAATGAATTCGCGAACGGCGCAGGCGATTTTTTCGGCGGTCGGGAGCATCAAAACATCCCGTAAGCAAAAGGTATGGTCTGCGTTATACCACGCAGAACCAGCACGCTCAGAATCGCGACGAAAATCCCCCAAAGCAGGTTAGGGCGCCATCTTACTGCCAGCCATGGCAGCGTGTTAGATCCGACATTGAATGATTTAATCCCGGGTCGATAGCGGCCGAGCATCTCATAAGCGTTAGGCGCAAGAAAAATAATTACGTACGCGAGCCCCAGACGTCCGAGCATCGGTGTAAAGGTCGCAATAGTAGAAAACCCCCCGGGCGAACGCCAGTTGGTCGTAAAGCTGGCTAGCAGGTTGCCAAAGGTAATTAGGTCCGGCGACCTAAACAAAGAAAATGTCAGCATCAGTGGCGGCAGCGTGATGAACAATCCCAGCGACGTTCGCTGGAAATCGGAAGTCGCTTTTCTATAATTCTTCCATCGTTTAGTCGCTCGTATTTCGGTCTCGCAGATGTACCACAAGCCGTGGAGTAACCCGAACAGGAGGTAGGTTTCCTTAGGACCGTGCCAAAGGCCAATGACGACGAAATTGACTAGAAGCGGGATCCACAATGACATCAGTTTTGCGCGAACACCCTTTATCTTTCGCCGCATCACGAACCTGGTTCCCACGATCGACAGTGGGGCGAAGAGAAATCGGGCGATCACCCGTGTAAGCGTAATGTGCCACCGTCTATAGAAGTCGATGATACCGACAGACCGCAAGGGTGAATCGAAGTTGATGGGGAGGCGAATGCCGAACATGCGTGCAACCCCGAGCACCATGTCCGAATATCCCGAAAAATCAAAATACAACTGAGCAAAGTAGCTAATTACGAGCAAGAAAGCCGCGACCGGATTGATCGGGCCGGTATCTGCCAGCGCGTGAAAGGTGGGATTGACAAGCACCAAGCCAAGGGGATCGGCAATGACCACCTTTTTGAAAAGGCCCACTGCCAGCAACGTGCCCCCAATTGAGAGATCGAGCTTGCGAACTCGGCCAAACGAATTTCTGGCAAATTGCGGTGCTATTTCAACAAGGTAAGCTATCGGGCCGATCAACAGGTTCGGAAACAGCGTAACGAAACCGACATAGCGGAGAGCGCGGTCGAGATGCAGTTTCGGCTCGGCGCCAGGCTGAGCTTCTTCCAGACCGGCGCGCGCGAGGTCGGGTTGGCTGTATGCGTCGAGCAACGCGACGCAGCGTTGGAAGGTGAGGAACGAAAGCGTGATGGGTATCATCGCGCTCAGGGCGAGCGAAATATCTCCGATTCCCGGCAGCAACTGAAGCCACGCCGCATATTTGAACAGTATCAGCACCAGCAAATTCAGAACTAGCCCCAAAGCGAGCAGCGGCACCCGCGCTCGGTCTGGCAGGGACCGCTTAATCAGCATTGCGACCAAAACATAATTCGCAGCCGTGCTCGCCGCGGTAAGCACGAGAAACCCGACGCCCTGCGTGGCGCTGAAAATAATGGATGCAGCCACCAGTATCGTCAGTGCTCCGCGACCGCGGAAAAATTTTCCTGCAATCGCGAATATGGCGAGCAGGAGTGGCAGCAACAGGAACAGCAACATCGGCTGAAGAAGCGTCACGCAACTTCGCCTTCGACCGCGAAGGGCAATCCGTCCACCGTTAGTG
>DATIED010000540.1:0-6877 GCA_035455965.1 Spongiibacteraceae bacterium | reverse complement strand
CGCAAGCCAATCAAGGATTGCCGCGCACACTGAATAAAGCGCTCGCAATGGCTAAGGGTAAGTACTTCTGCCCAATGGGTTCCGACGATGTAATGCTGCCGGAGAAGACTGCATTGCAGGTCGAGTTTCTCGAGGCGCATCCAGAGGCGGGTTTCTGTTGTGGGAACGCTTATTTTATCGATGCCGAGGGGCGGTTTATTGCGCGTCCCAACAGCCGATTTAAAGCGCAAGATACGCTGATGGGTTTCGAAGACTATTTCGGAAATCGTAAAGCTGGGGTAATTGCGCCGTCGACCATGATTCGAACGGAGTTGCTGCGAGAGATTGGTGGGTACGATATCAATATGCAGCTGGAGGACGCTGCCATGTGGTTGCGGATTACCTGGCTCGGTCACAAAATCGGTTTTATCCACAATGTCATCATGCACTACAGAAAGCACCCTACCAATACTTCAAAAAATTTGCGCTTTATGTATGAGAGCCTGCTCAAAACCTACGAGCCTTATAAGCAGCATCCGCGCTATTTAAAAGTGTTTAATCGATTTCTTATTACGACATTCATTACGGCGGCAAAGCGGCGCCAGCTCGATCTGGCGGTAGAAGCTTTGAGCAAGATCAATCCGCGCTATTACAACTGGAAAGTGGTGCGGGGTTTGGGTTTTATGGCCAGAGCCTACTTCGCTAAACCACTTCAAAAATAATTTCGCGAGACGGCGATGAAAATTTTGCAGATCTGCGATCGCGCCCACGATTTTGCTAAAGCGATCAATCTATTTGACGAGGCGGCGCGCGGCTTAACCAATGCCGGACACCAGGTTACGTATTGTACGCTGATCGACACACGGCAAGATGGCGTCGTTGAGCCAACAGGGTATGGCGTACACACCTTCGGAATGAAGAAAAATAAGGTGCGGGCCAGCAATGTAGTACTCCTGTTTAAGTTGTGGCGTTATATTCGCCGCAATCGCTTCGATATCGTAATTACCCATCGCTTCAAGCCGTGGTTGCTATTGGCACTGATTAGTCCGCTGCTGCCCGGCTGTCGATTCATTAGCTTTTTTCGCGCTTTTAAACAGTTTGATCGCAAGCGCAGGCAGTGGTTGGCCAAATTATATTTGAACGGGCGCTGGCGAATCGGTGCGGTATCCGAGGCGGTACGCGCGGATCTCATTGCTCACGGCATTGCGGCGCCGCTCACGGTAGTGATTCATAACGCCATCGATATCGAACATATACGCGCCGGTCAGCTCGATCGTGCGGCCGCGCGCACGGCGCTCGGTATTCCCGGCGACGCTACGGCGATAGGCACGCTGGGGCGCACGCATCCGGTCAAGGGGCAAAAATATCTGATCGAGGCGTTTGTGCCGATTGCGGCGAAATTGCCCGACGCGCATTTGATCATTATCGGTGGCGGCGAATTGGAGGATGCCTTGCGGCAGCAGGCGGAGCGCGCCGGGTTGTCGACCCGCATTCACGTTACCGGTGCGCTCTACGACGCATACCGGTATTTGCAGGCGCTCGATCTGTTCGTATTGCCCTCGCAGAGCGAGGGTTTCGGCATAGCGATTGTCGAAGCGATGGCCAGCGCTCTGCCGGTTATCGGTTCGCGTGTTGGCGGTATTCCGGAAGCTATGGGGCCGCATGGCATATTGGTTGAGCGCGCGAACGTGCAGCAGTTAACCGAGGCCATCGAGCGAGTGCTGGCCTACTCGACAACACAGCACGATGAGTACGTTGCACAATTACAGGAGCATTTGCGCTGCAAATTCAGTATTGAGCACTACCATTTCCGCTATTGTGAGGTAGTTGGGGAATTAGCTGCGGAATTAGCTGCAGAGTTGGGGGGCAGTGCGCGCGCTTAAATTATTCTTGCTCAGCCATGACGCGCTCTACCATCGGGTTTCGCCAAAATGCCTGACGCACCGCAGTATCGGTAAATAGCTGCTGCAGTCGATTTTCCATACGTGCCTGCAGCTCGGCTAATTCTTCCGCGGCAAGATTTTTTAGTCGAAGAAAAATATCCGCCAGCATGACTGTATCGCCAAGTGCAAAACTGAACCCGGTCTCGCCTACAACTTCTCCCGCGCCGCCGCACGCCGTTGTGGCGATCGGTAGCCGCGCCGCCATTGCTTCCAGTAAAACCATGCCGAAAGGTTCGTGATCGGACGACAAAACAAAGCTGTCCAGCGCTAAAAAATAATGACGTGCATTGTCGACGGGACCTAAAAAAATAACTTGCCCGGAGACCTCGAGCTTGTTCGCAAGCGCTTTCAAGTCTTGTTCGAGTCGACCCTTGCCGATAATAACGAGGCGCGCATCCGGCATCTGATCGGCTATCCGGGCAAACGCCGCGATTAATGTTGCCTGATCTTTATCCGGATGCAGGCGGCCGACGGTGCCGAATAGATAATTGTCGGGCGGCAGGCCGAGCTGGCGCCTGGCATCCTCGCGAGGAATTAATTCCGCCCGAATCGTTGCCGGCTCGATGTGATTGTAAATGGTAAAAACCCGCTCGGGTTCGAAGTTGGGCAGAGAGCGGCGCATGTCGTCGCGCACGAAATCGGAGACGCCAACGATGGCGAGCGATTTTTTCATCGTGCGGACAAAAAAGCGGCGTGTCCAGCGCCGATACCCGCCGGGCCGGTGATGAACGCCGAAGGTAAATAAATTGGGAACTTGCGTGCAGATATACAGCGCTTTGAATCGATGCGCGATGGCGAATACAAAATTTTTGCCGCGGCAGATAGCCCGCATTTCGCCAATTTGCCGTAATTTTAGCCCGCGCAGTGCCCGGGAGCTATGCTGGAGAAATACAACTTCATCGCTACCGATTTGATCGGCGATCTGGGTATCTGCAGCGCCGGTGAGAAACACGGTGGTGATATGCCATACATCGCGGGGAAACAAAGCGCAGTACTGGCGCGCGACATCGAGGTAAGGCGGGTCATAGCTATGGCAAACTTGAAGGATCGCACGTTTTTCCATTTTTTTGCCTAAAGAAAATTTGCCTTTGAGTTTTGCGATTCGAGCAGTACCGCAACTATACGTTCCGTTTGCGGTCGCGCCGGCTGATCGGGAGTCCAGTTCGCCAATAATCTATGGACATCCTTGCGAAGGGCTTTGCTGAACGTGGGTTGGGCTCGGTGTCGCTGCATTGCATCGAGATCGATAACGGCGATTTGCTCGCGATCGACCAATAAATTATTTGCTTTGAAGTCGCCGTGACTTAATCGGCACGTACACATCGTCAGCAATGTAGATTGCAAGCTGTCGGCCTCCTTATCGCTAAGTGCGCGCTGCTTGCCGATCGTTAGCAGGTCCGGTGCGTCGATATAGCCACTGACAAAGTATGCCGTGCTGCGCAGCGGGCCGTAGCGATGTTCAAGTAGAGCGATAGGCTCGAGACTGTCGATGCCGATCAACTCCAGCATATGCGCCATGCGCCACGAATGTTCAGCGCGGCTTGGCCGCAAGCTACGATTGATAGCATGGCGCCAGTTCTTGATGTTGTAGCGCTTAATCACCACGGGTTTGCCGTTGAATACGGTTTTAACAACTGTGGCAGTATTGCCTGCCTTGAGCAGTTCGCCGGTTTGCATAAAGCGATCAGGGTCGCGCGCGAAACTCTGCAGATCGTCGCTTTGCCAAGCGCGTCGAAATGCAAAAACGCGCCGAAAGTTTTGCTCAAAACTGGTGAGCGAGCAATCGCGTTTGGCTTTGCCAAGATAGTCGCGCAAACGATGGCGCCAGGCTTTTTGCAGCGCGCCATGCAATTTACTTTTCACACCAGACCATCCGCATTGCGCCAGATAGCGATCGATGGGCTCGTCGAGCAGGGCTTGCTCATCGACATCGAACTGCGCGACTAGTTGGCCAAGATTCGCGAGGCATTGCTCTTGCGGCAGCGGCGCGCTGCGCACCACAATCGATCCTAGATCCAGCAAGCAGAGCTGATCGTTTTTTATCAGGAAATTGCCGAGATGAATATCGCTTTGGTAAGCGCCCGCTCGATGGTGCAATTGCAGCGTGGCCGTTACCACACGCTGCAGCCAATGGCGCTTTTGCTGGTTGTCGAAATGTGCCCAGCTTTGTGCCAGCTCAGCGGCATCGGCTATAAATTCGTATATCAAGCCTTCGAAATTTCCGCACTCCGAGCTGCAATAACCAATCAGTTTCGGGCAGGAAACACCGGCAATTCGCACTCGTTCGTAACCAGCGCGTTCGCGCTGAATATGGCGTGAGCTGCTGGAGCTTTTTATGAAAAATTTTACGGCCACCGATTTATTATCGAAGATACCGTGAAAAACTACGCGCTTGCCCGGTAGTAAGCGCAATATCGATAGTGCAGTAATCCGATCCGGTCTGCCATCCACGGTTACGGCTAATTGTGCGGGTAGAGGTAAGCCGCGTTGTTTGTTTTGAAGTGCGGACAAAAACTCGATGCCATTTTTTTCCATCGACAATCAACCGAGCCAGGCTTTCGAGGCCGGCGCATGACCATGGTCGCGCCGATAAATTTGCTCGGCGCGTCGCAACACGGCCGACCAGAATGGCTTTTCGGCGTTTAGCAGTTGCCGCAACGGTTGCTGCCGATAGGCGCGCATAAAGCGGAAGATGTCGCGCTTATTCAGTCCGATGTGTAGCGCGGAGAAATACAGTGCGCCAAGATCCTTGATCAACCAGCGTTCCGGCACGCGTGCGCGAATTTGCGCGCGGTGTAAGTCCATTAAATACAGGCGATGGTTGTCTAGCGTAGCGGCGCTAACGGAGGTGCTGATGTCGAGTAAAAAGTGACAAAGATAATAATCGCGATGATTGATGCCGGCGGCATGTACGCGCCGTGAAATATCCGCCAAACGTAAAATCAATGCTTTTTTTAGCGCGAACGGCGGCGCCTGCTGCGCCCAGCGACCGCAAAAGTCTTCGAGCGATTCTATCTGCGTCAGTTCGTCGGTGATTAAGAACGACAGCTGCGTTGCGGGATTATTGCCGCGACGACCATAGCCGGCGATCGACAGCGTATCGATCGATAGTTTCTCCAGTGCGAGAATCGCCTTATATTCGTCGGTTGCACCGATCACCGGCAGGCGCAGTTGCAATAGGTTTTTGAAAATCTCCCGCCAGCCAACACCCTGGTGCAGCTTCAAGAAATAGCCGCGTTGGTTGTGCTCAAAGCGTAGCGTGCGCCGCCCTTCCTTGTCGCGATAGATCGAGCCTTGCTGCTGCTGCGCCATTGCGAAAGGGTCGAATCCGTGCCACGCGGCAGCGATATCTTCGCGGAGAAACAGTTGATTTAAATCGCTGCGCATCAACTGGTGCCCGCTCGCTGAGCCACCCGTTCGATTGCATCGGCAAAGTGTTCGGGCATCGAAAAAATATCTGCATTAGCCGCGAAGGCGCGACCGCGTTCGCGCCATATGTCGCCGCTATGAGAAAAGACGGTGGCAATCGCATCGGCGACATCGGTTGGCGTTATTGGGCCATCCAGTACGCAACCCATGTTTTGCTCGGCGATGTAGTGAGAGTAGCCGCAAGCGCGCGATGCGATAACGGGAAGTCCCGCCACCATGCCTTCGAGCAGGACCGTGCCGGTATTCTCGCTATAGGCAGGATGAATCAATACATCGGCGGACCAGAGCAGTTGGGCCACATCGTCGCGTGCGCCGAGGAAGCGCACTTGATCCGCTATATTCAGCGTGCGTATTAAATTGAGGAAAGGTTTTTCGTTGTCCTGCCCGGCAATCCATAGCCGTACGCGTTGTCGCAATGGCTCGCTCAGTACGGCAAGTCCGCGCAAGGCGCGATCGAGACCTTTGCGACCGTAGTCCGAGCCGACGAACATCATCAATAAGTCGTTAGCGCCGAGCTGATATTGCGCGCGCCATTGCGATCGTTGCCGCTCGTAGTCGGGCGGCAGCACGCGCTCGCGCCGAATGCCGGGCGGCAACAGGTGCAGGCGAGCGCTGGGCGTCTTGTAATAGCGTTGAAAAAACCCGATTTGATCGCTCGATATCATCAGCACTTCGGTCTTGCTGTCGGGTTCGAATACGGCTTTTTCCAGCGCCAGGTATTGCCGGGAGCGCGGTGTCAGACGATAAACAAAATTGCGTTCGGCAAAGGCTTTTTGGGCGAAGCAAACATCGGCGGCATAATAGAGATCGAGCCCCGGCATTTTATTAAAACCCACGACGACGCTGGCAGGCAGCGCTTTGATAACCTCGCGAAAACGCGCGACGAATGCAGTAGAACGGCCATGATTGGTAAATGCGCGTACGGGTAATTCGACCACCGGCATGTCGGCGGGTTTTTCGCCTTGCCATTTTTGAGTATATATTGTTATTTCGTGGCCGCGCGCCTGACATACTCGCGCCACTGCCAGCATGTCTCGCTCCAGACCGCCGTATGGAAAATAATGGAACAGTACAAAGGTTATACGCATGCCGGTGCTATCGAGCTCACAGTGAGTGCGAGATACATTAACATAGAGCTCCTTAATATGGGTCTATGGCAGGATCGAAATCGGCGTGCCTTCGTCGATCGCTTCCCAGAGTTCGTCCATATCGTCGTTGGTTAGCGCGATACAGCCATCGGTCCAGTTAAAGCGCGGTGCTTTCGCGGCGGTTTTTGCGCTCCAGGTATTTTTCGCGCCGTGGATCATGATGTTGTTGCCCGGCTCGACATTGTATTTTTGCGCGCGAGCGATATCGATGGTGTTCGGATACGAAATGCGGATGGATTTATAGAAGTGGCTTTTGGGGTTTTTGCGATCCAGTAAATAGTCGCCTTCCGGCGTGCGTTCGTCGCCCTGCTGCAACTTCGGTCCCTTGGGGCGCGGGCCGAACACCACGTGGTAGCGCTTCAGCGGTTTACCATCCTT
>DATIED010000539.1:0-4826 GCA_035455965.1 Spongiibacteraceae bacterium | reverse complement strand
AATATGTAGATGACGGCCTCCGGATGGATTTGTTTGCCCGAGGCGGTTTTTACCAGGTCGTAGGCGCGACCGTGAATACCTTTTAATTTGGGCAGCGTTCTGCCGCAGGCGCAGCTTTCCGTATCGAGCGTTGCGAAATCGCCAAGCCGGTAGCGGAGCAATGGCATCGCGGAGTTGAAGAAGTCGGTAACGATAATTTCTCCGGCGGCGCCTGCCGCGGCGTCGACTTGCACATAGAGGTTGTCCGACATGATGTGCATGCCGCCTTGTTCGCATTCGTGCGCTATCGAGCCGACTTCGCCGCAGCCGTACTCGTTAAAAACGGGGACGCCGAACGCTTTTTGAATGGTCGAGCGGATCGCCGGAGTCAGGATTTCGGAGGTGGTTATGACGCTGATAAGGCCCGGTATTTTTGGCAGATCGCGCGCTTGTACGTGCATGGCGAGGGCGTTGATGGCGCTGACGTAGCCATACAGATATTTGGGGCGGAATTTTCGCAGGGTATGGTAATAAGCGGTCAGGCTTTCCGGAGTCAGGTCGAAGGCGGAAATGCGTTTCCTGTTGGCTATCAGGTCGATTATTTTTGACTTTGAGCGGTTGGACTGCGAATGCGGGACTCCCCAAAAGCGGCCCTGCGGATCGCCTGGGCCGATGCCTGCCCATTCGTAAGCGCGCCAGGTAGCGGCGCGTTCGCGCGCCAGCGCCTCAGGGTTTTTTTTGATGCGGACCGGCTGCCCGGTCGAGCCGCCGGTGGTTTTTGTGCCGGACCATAAGCTTGGGTAGGCGCAAATTTCGTCGTGGCTGTTAATGAGATCTTGTTTGGAAACATTCGGCAAATTGTTGAAGTCGCCGATGCTGCGTACGTCGCTAGCTGCGGAAATCCCCGCGTCCTGATAGATGCGTCGATAAAAGGCGCTGTGGCGCAGCGCATATTTGACCATGTGCTGAACGCGCTGCAACTGGTAGGACTCGATCTCGGTAGTACTCTTGTACTGAAATTGCCGGTATCGATCGAGGTAGTGGAATACTCGCTCGCCCTTCAGAGATACGGTCGGATAATAAAAAAGGTACTTCGATAGATTTTTGTTCATGGCTTCAACGTTTGGACTGACGGTTGGGCGCGAGCGATGCCGTGAAATAAATTACTGAGGTTTAAGCCGATTGCCTGGAAGTCGTATCTTTCCTTGATCAGCTCGGCGCCACTCTCGCCTATTTCGGCGTTCAATGCGGGGTTTTGTAAAAGTAAAATTTTCTCGACAAATGCCTCGGGTGTTTCCGCCAGCAATACGTGCTTGCCGTCGATGGCCTCTATGCCCTCACAGGCTAAAGGATGTGCAACCACCGGCAGTTTATGCGCCAGCGCATCGAGTATTTTCAGCTTCGTGCCGCCGCCGTCGCGGATTGGGCAGAGATAGGCTAGCGCCTGCGAATAAAACTCGGAAATGTCTTCGACATAGCCGTGTACTTTGAATTGCGGATCGTTGGCTGCCGTTTGTACTATTTTCGGCGATGGGTTTTTTCCTACGATATGCATTTCGATGTTTGGAATGGCGATCTTAATTCTCTCCCAAAGTTCATCGATGATGTAGTGCACGGCATCCTGGTTCGGGTACCAGCTGAGCCCGCCAATAAATAATAATCTTGGCGGTTGCACGGGGTTGCGGGTGACCGGATAGGGTTCCAGGGCGATACCGTTGGGAATTACCGCAACATCGAGTTCGGAATCGATTTCGAGAATGCGTTCGCGGTCGTCGTCGGAGCAGACAATGTGCGCAGTGAATTTGCGCAGAAACTTTTTCTCGAAGGCGAGCAGCCGGTTGGCCTCCTGTCGGAAGTACCAGCGCCGTAAAAAGTTTTCTTCCTTCAACGCTCGTCGCAACATCATATGCGATTCGATGTTGTGATGATCCATCACCGTGGGACATTTAATTTCCGGGGGAAGAAAGATAGCCAGGCTAATCGTGTCAAAGTGGACAGCATCGTAATTCGATGTTTGTATCCACTGCGCTATTTGCCGGCGCGCCGATTCCGACTCCAGCCAGTTAATCGAGTAAGGCGTGCGGCGAAAAAGACTGGTTAAAGCCTGTAGCTGACGCCCCCAGCGCCTCTCTTCTGTCGGAATTTCTTCCACTGCAAAACGGTTAATAAACGCGCCCAGATGTTCGTTTGCCGCTTTGATTCCGGCTGCCACACTGGGGAAATAAGAGCCCAGCAAACGCTTTTGGTTGAGGGCGAATACGTCGACATCGTGATGCTTGGCTAATTCGTGAAGTAGATTGTAGCTGCGCATCAGTACCCCACCTTTCGGCGGGTAGGGTACCAGGTGCGATATCCACAGAATTTTGAGTCGGCGTCCGCCCGCTCCCTTATAAAAATCAACTTCCATCTTTCAAGTGGTCCAGCCGGTTAATGAATGCAAAATCTTAGCAGTCGCAAGTAGTAAGCGTAGGAAAGTATATCGGCACGCCTGAGTTTAGCCATCGAATGGGCGCTGTCGATCGCCGTATGCCGAAGTTTCACTCAGGTACTTTTGTCGTTCGACGTTGATTCGGGGGCAGTGGCTTCTGGCCGCGTTGCCTGTGCTCGGCTCTGCGCGCATAGAGCGTCGATAATCTTTACGGACTCTTTTAAGTTCCTGTTATTAGAAATTCTAACGTATTGTTTTGGCGTGTTATATCGCTTTGGGTATAAAACCTGCTTGGCATTGCCCAGCGTTAACTGAATCACATATTTATTCCACGTTTTCTCGACTGTTTAAAGGATTTTAGGAATGACTCGTTTTCTGTCGGTTGCTTTATTGGGTACTCTGCTTGCAATGGTAGCGCCGCTATCCATGGCTGGCGGTGTGCTGGTAGTAGCGCCGCACCCCGATGATGATCTTCTTATGGCCGCCGGTATCGTGGCCAGTGCTAAAGCGCGCGGCGACCAGGTGACTGTGGTCTTTATGACCAACGGCGACTTTAATGGCGTATTGGAAGGCTCTGCCCGCCAAACCGAGACCGTGAGCGCGCAGATACAGAATTTGGGCACTAACGAAGACGAGTTGATTTTTCTCGGCTATCCGGATGGCGCGCTCGATCAGTTGTTTTCGAGTTATCCTAATTCCAGCGACCAATATTTTGGCGCAAACGGTCAATTCGAAACTTATGGTAGCCGCGGCTTGGGACGCACCGATTATCACAGCTATCGGTTCGGCAGTCCCGCCGCGTATAACAAAGCGAATATGGTTACCGATTTACAAAATATTATCGCGACTTACCTGCCGGACCACATCATCACTACCGCGGAGTACGACAAGCACCCCGATCACGCGACAACTTATACCCTGGTGAATCTCGCTATCAATGCGGTTGCGGCAACTCATCCGGGCTACAGCCCCGCTTTACACAAAACTATCGTATGGGCTGATTACGCTGGCGAGTCGCCGATATGGCCGGAAACAGTTAATCCGACGACTAATCATGTAGCACCGTTCAACCTGGATGCTACTGGACTGTCGTGGGCAGCCCGCGAAAGCATCGATGTACCGCTGTCCATGCAGTTGACTAATCTGACACAAAATACCAAGCACGCGGCGATCGATGATCATGTTTCGCAAGGCGGGAGCGAGTCTTTCCTGGGTCGATTTATTCACAAAGATGAGTTTTTCTGGGCGGAGAATCCGCTGGGCGGGGCCTTGCCTCCGCATGTCGATGCAGGGGTTGGGCAGGAAGTGGCCGCCGGCGCATCGGTGCAATTGAACGGTAGCGACAGTGCTGCGGGGAGCGGCGCACTGCTTGCCTATCACTGGCGGCAGATCGCCGGCACTCCTGTAACGTTAACAGGGTCATCCTCTGCAAATCCTGGTTTCACGGCACCACTGGGGCTTGTCGCCGACGAGGTACTGAGCTTCGAATTAGTGGTTACCGATGGGCAGAAAAATAGTTTGCCCGATGCCGTATCGGTCACTGTCTTGGCGGATACTGCACTGAGCCAAAATCTTGCACCGGCGGCGACCGTAAGCGCATCCTCGCAAAATAGCGCAGACGGGCAGTTAGCTATTAAAGCCGTAGATGGTGTGGCGGACGGTTATCCCGGTGACTTCAGCCGCGAGTGGGCAGCCAGTGGTCAAACAACGGGTGCCTGGATTAATTTGCAGTGGCCGACGCCGGTCACTATCAACAAGGTCGTGCTGTTCGATCGTCCCAATGCCAATGACTTTATTACTGGCGGTACGCTGACATTTAGCGATGGCACGAGCGTACCTGTTGCCGCATTGAATAATGGCGGCGAAGGATTGGAGGTGCGCTTCTCTCCCAGAGCCGTTACCAGCGTGAAGTTCACGGTTACTTCTGCTTCCGCTGTCTCCGAAAACGTAGGCTTATCCGAGATTCAGGTGTTTGGTTCGGGTAGCGGTCATAGTGCCAATCAAGTGCCGTCAGCTAATGCCGGGCAGGGACAAACGGTTGCCTCCGGCGCCACGGTGCAACTGGACGCATCGGCCAGTGCCGATCCCGAAGGTTCGGCGCTGAGTTATCGCTGGCGCCAGCTGAGCGGCAACTCTGTGGTGCTGTCGAGCGATTCCGTTGCCAAGCCGACTTTTATTGCACCCGCCGGCCTCGCGCAAAATGCCACACTGAGCTTTGAGGTTGTCGTGAATGACGGCAGCATCGACAGTCAGCCGGCTACTGTGGCGGTGACGGTGCTCGCAGCGAACCAGCCGAGCACTAACGTGGCATTGCAGGCCAGTGTTACTGCCTCTTCGCAAAACAGCGCCGATGGACAGTTGGCTGTGAAAGCCGTGGATGACGTCATCGACGGTTACCCCGGCAACTATCTGCGCGAAT
>DATIED010000538.1:0-3128 GCA_035455965.1 Spongiibacteraceae bacterium | reverse complement strand
CCACCGCTTCGAGTTGCTCGCTACTCAGCAACCAGCGGCCTTGCTGGTCGTTCAACATGCCGTCGATACATTCGCAGACAATGCGCGCCGCCGCATCTATTTCAAGCGGCGTAAGGCCGGCTTGCAGTAACATCGCTATCGCCAGGGCGCGTTTGCGCTGCGCCGAGCGCTGCAGCCACGCATCGCTGCCGTATTGCGCCAACAGCTCCAGCAGCCGATGAATCAGCGTGCCGATGCGCGCCTCGACGCTATCGCTCGTCAATTTTTTCAGCGGATTGCTAAGCGGCGACGGCAGCTGCAATAGCGGCGCGCGCTCGCTCCAGGCCGCTGGCACGCGCCACAACGGCGCTATCGCTGCCGCTTCATCGTCCGCTGCGGCCACCATCAATGGTTCTTGTAACCACTCCACCTGCTCGCTCACCGCCGGCCAGATCCGCGCCAATAAACAATTCGACGCCGGCCCGCGATAATCGCCTTCGCCGTTGGCGGTAAATAACAAATACAGGTTTTTAATCGCGCGCGTCGCCGCTACGTACAACAGGCGCGTATCTTCCAATATCTGTTTTTGTTTGTGTTCGTAATGCAACCAATCGTAGGTGGCGTCGTCGGCGCCGCCGAGCGCCGATTTCGCCGCCAGCACCAGCGCGCTGTCGCCGTTGCCTTGCTCCGTAGCGCTTAAATATTCGCTCCAGCGCAGCAGCGGCTTATCGTCCGAGCGCGTGCCGGCGTCCAGGCCGGGCAGAATCACCGTATCGAATTCCAGGCCCTTGGATTTATGGATCGTCATCAACAGCACGCGCGTCGTTACCGGCGCGGCGGCGCGCGCGTACAAATCGCGCAAACGCTCCTCGAGTTCCGCGATCTGTAATTCCGGCGCCAATTTCTCCACCAGATCGAACAGCACCAGCACATCGCGCCACGCCGCTTCGCTACTAATGGCTAGCGCGCCGCCGAGCGCAAACCACACACCTTCGAGCCAAACGCGCAGCGGTTTGCGCGCGCGCTGCGCCAGGGCGGCATCGATAACTTGCAGCGCATGCCCGACCCGTTGCGCTGCGCTCGCGGTCAGTTGCTCGCGCACGAGCGGATCGCGCAACCTCGATAACACACTACTGCGCACGCCGCTGCCATCCGCGCCGGCCACCAGCCGATGCAAATCGACGTTATCGAGACCGATCAGGGGCGAGCGCAACAGCGCCAGCCAGGCGATGCGATCGGCCGGATTCAGCAAGGCTTTTAACAATGCCAAAATATCTTGAATAGTGGCGCGCTGCGCCAGTGGATCGATATCAGTGGCGCGAAAAGCTATACCGGCGCGCTGCAGCGCCGGCACTAACGCGCGTAAATGCGTGCGATAACGCACCAGAATCGCCACGCTGCCATCGGCATCGCGCTGCAGCGCCGCCTGCACCAGGCGCACGCATTGCTCCGCCTCGGCGTAGCGCTCGGGGTCGTTGCGCAGGCCGTACACCGCAACTTCGCTGGCGCCGGCTCGCGCGGCGAAGGCACTACATGCTTCGTAGCGCACCGCGCCGCGCGCAATGTGTTCGCTCTGCGGAAATGCCTGTTGAAATGTTTTATTGACCCAATCGACGATGGTCGGCGTCGAGCGAAAATTTACCGTCAGCGGCGCTGCCTGTAGCACCAGCTGATTCACGCCGCTGTGGCGCGCCTCCAAAAACAGACCGACCTTCGCCTCGCGAAAACCATAGATCGACTGCATGCCGTCGCCGACAATAAATAAAGTCTGCGGCTGGCCGCCGCTTGCGTGCTGTTCGCGTTCATTTTCATTGTGCTCGTGCCAGCCCTCGACCAGCCGCTTCAGCAATTGAAACTGCGTGGTCGACGTATCCTGAAATTCATCGATCAATAAATGGCGAATACGCGCATCCAGGCGCAGCATTAAATCGGACGGCGCCAGCTCCGAGCCGAGCGCGCGCAGTGCGGATAACGACAGCTCGGTAAAATCGACTTCGCCGCGACTCTGAAACACCAGCTGTAATTGCGCCACTGCCTGCGCCAGCAGATGCGTGATATGCACCAGTATTTGCCACTGCGAATCCGCATAGTGGGCGGCCGGCAGATATTTTAATTCGGCAATGGCTTCGAGCAGCGCAGCGTCCTCGCTCATCGCTTCGAGCAGCGCCAGCATAGTTTGCTTGCGCTCTTTAAACAGTGCCTTTTGCTCTTTGTTGTCGCCGACTGGAAAGCCCTGGCGCTTATCGACGGTTTTGCGCCAGCCGCCGTCCTTGGTCAACAACCAATCCGCCAGCAGCTGCCACTGCTCGACATCGTCCGATGCGATGCCAGGCAGTTCGTCGCAACCGGCGAATAAACATAGCGCCGCATCGGGCTGCAATTCCTGCATGCGCGTCGCTGCAAAGTCGAGCAGCGGCAGTAATTCGCCGCGATGCCGCAACAAACCGGCGCGCGCACGCTGCAAAGCATCGCAGCGCACTGCCTGCAAAGTATTCTCTAAATAACGGCGCGGATTATCGGCGCTGATGCCACCACCTATCAGCGGCAGCCATTGATCGCGCCGCGCCAGCAAACCCGCCAACAACGATTGCAAACGCTCGACCTGATTATCGAGGTGCAACAATAATTCCGCGATGCTATCCGCCACCGCGCCGGGTTGCTCCAATTGTTCGAGCAGCGCATTCACCGCTTCGAGATACAACGGCTGTGCGCGCTCGACCACGCGCGGCTGGCCGCCGAATTGCGACAGCACCGGCATCTGCGCAGTCAAACTGCTGCACAACCCGTCGATGGTCAGTACGCGCAAGCGCTGCGGGTTTTGCAATAAATTCCAGCCGAGTTCGATATCGCGCGCCAATACCGCGTGCGCCAATTGCCAGGTTTGGCGGCGATGCTGCTCGGCGGGTTCCGGTAGTTGCGCAGCCAACAGCGCGTTATAAATACGCTCGCGCATTTCCGCCGCCGCTTTGCGCGTAAACGTGATGGCGAGAATTTCTTCCGGCATTTGCGCCCTGGCCAATAAACACAACACGCGCTGACTGAGCAATTCGGTTTTACCGGAACCGGCCGGCGCGGTCACGCAGAACGAACGCGTTGGATCGAGCGCGGCTTTACGCTGCTCCACATCCAGCGGTAGCGGCGCGACGGTT
>DATIED010000537.1:0-2652 GCA_035455965.1 Spongiibacteraceae bacterium | reverse complement strand
GAGAGCGAATCGAGATTCGTGGATTCGGTAGTTTTTCGCTGCACTATCGCGAGCCGCGTCAGGGGCGCAATCCAAAAACTGGCGATACGGTTGAATTGGAAGGTAAGCACGTACCGCATTTCAAGCCCGGCAAGGAAATGCGTGAACGCGTCAACCAGAGCATCCAGGATTATTAGTATCGGTAGCGATGGATGATTCGAAATGAATACAAAACGGTATGGTCACATGATCATGCCGTTTTTTTTTAGCGGCCGTTTTAAATCTGCCTCGAGGACTTCATGATGCGCTGGATACGACGAGTACTGGTAGTGGTGCTGTTGCTATTGGTATTGATATTCGGGCTCCTGTTTTCGCTGCAGAATGCCCAGAGCGTACCGCTCGATCTGTTGATATTCCAGCTGCAGGCGCGGCCGATCGCGGTATGGTTGCTGGCGACCTTCGCGCTCGGTGGCGTTGTCGGCCTGTTGGTCAGCAGCGTGGCCCTGCTGCGTTCGCAGGCCAGCCGCTATCGGCTGCGACGGCGTTTAGAGAGCTGTGAAAAGGCTCTCTCCGAATTAAAATCCACTCCTATCTCGCTTTGAAATGACGACATTCTGGTTGTTCCTGCTGATTTTTACCGCCATCGCCTGCGGCTGGTTGCTAGGGCGGTTTGCCGGCGGCCAACCGGCGTTGCCCGGTGGGGCGGCGAGCGGTTATCGGCAATATTTTCGCGGCTTGAATTATCTGCTCAACGATCGCGCGGACGAGGCTATCGATACTTTTGTCGATACCCTGGAAGTCACCAAGGAAACGCTTGAAACACATGTGGCACTCGGCAATTTGATGCGTCGCAAAGGCGAGGTGGAGCGCGCGATTCGCATTCATCAAAATCTGTTGGCGAGGCCGAATCTGCCGCCGTTGCAATTGCAGCAGGCTAATCTCGAACTGGCGCGCGATTACATCAGCGCGGGCCTGTACGATCGCGCCGAGCGGCTATTGCGCGATCTGGTGCAGAGTTCGGAAGAGCTGCGAGCTATTTGCCTACGTCATCTGGTGGAGATTTATCAGGCCGAGCGCGATTGGGCCAAGGCTATCGAAACCGCTACGCGTCTATTGCCGCGCCGCAATTTGTTTCTCAGCGCGCCGGAGCCGGATCCCGAGCTGGAGGGTGCAATCGCGCATTTTCATTGCGAGTTGGCGCAGCGTGCGCTCGAAAAAAATGAATTCGATGGCGCGCGTGCCCATTTGAAGCAGGCGTTGATTCGCGATGGCAAGTGCGTGCGTGCGTCGTTATTGCGCGGCTTGTTGGAATATCGCGCCGGGCAATTTCAAACGGCGATCGACGCCCTGCAGTGGGTGCCTCAGCAAAATGCCGCATTGATTCCGGAGACGCTGGATACGCTGCGCGCTTGCTACGATGCGCTCGGCAAACGCGAGCAGTTGGTCGATTATCTTAGGCAGTGCTTGGCTCAGCATGCCTCGACGCGGTTGGTGCTGGCGATCAGCGAAGAGTTGGCGCTGCGCGGTAGCCAGCCGGTTGCCAACGAATTCATTACTGAGCAAATGCGCGCGCGACCGACCCTGCGCGGCTTGCTGGCATTGTTATCGACGCACAGCGAAGCCGCGATTACGGATCAAAATCAGCAAATGCTGCAAGCCTTGTTGCAAAAGCTGGTGCTCTCCAAGCCGGCATATCAATGCCATCGCTGCGGCTTTTCCGGTCGTCAAATCCATTGGTTATGCCCCAGTTGCAAGCAATGGAATACGGTACAACCGATTGGCGGAGCGGAGGGGGATTGAGTAGTTAGTAGTTAGATTTTAGTAGTTAGGAGGACCCCGCGCATTGATGTATTGCGAGATATTGGACTAACTACCAACTACTAAAATCTAACTACTAAAGACCAAGTTCCAAGCCTATAGAGATACAGTTCATCGAGGTAATTACATGACCAAGTCCCCAATTATCGTTGCCCTCGATTATCCGGATAGCGTGCAGGCCGAAGCGATGGCTGCGCAGCTCGACCCAGCGTTGTGTCGCGTTAAAGTCGGTAAAGAATTATTTACGCGTGCTGGTCCCGCGGTGGTTACCGCATTGGTGCGGCGCGGTTTCGATGTTTTTCTCGATTTAAAATATCACGATATTCCGCACACGGTAGCGATGGCGGTGCAAGCGGCTGCGGAACTCGGCGTATGGATGATCAATGTGCACGCCAGCGGCGGCCCGGTGATGATGGCGGAGGCGCGCGCGAGCTTAGCCCCGTTGGGTAAACAAGCACCGCTATTAATCGCGGTAACTGTGCTGACGAGTATGGATGCAGAGCAATTGGCAGCGATTGGTATCGAGGCGTCGCCGGCGCAACATGTCGCGCGGCTCGCGCGACTGGCAAAAGAATGCGGCATGGATGGCGTGGTCTGCTCTGCCGAAGAAACGAGTTTGTTGCGGCAACAAGTGGGTAATGATTTTACCTTGGTCACGCCCGGTATTCGCCCGGAAGGGTCGGCCCGGAACGATCAAAATCGTATCGCTACGCCGGTGAGTGCATTGGCTGCGGGCAGCGATTATTTAGTTATCGGTCGACCGATAACGCGCAGCGAAGACCCCTTGCAGGCGCTGCACGATATAATCGCAGAAATCGGTATTGCAGAATGAGATGAGCTTGAGGTAATTTATCG
>DATIED010000536.1:0-2489 GCA_035455965.1 Spongiibacteraceae bacterium | reverse complement strand
CAGCGATCTTCGTCGCTCAATTTCTGGTTGTGCGGAATGCCGGGGTAGTCGGATTTATTAGTGACCGTGCCGTCGCGTTTGGTACTAAACAGCGAGAAGCGCGAGTTCAGCAAGTCGGGAATCAGCGGCGCGTTGACCGTTATCTTGCCATCTGTGCGATCGAAGTTGCCGACGCGCACATCGACGGTGCCCTCGAATTTGTCGGTCGGCTTGTTAGTGGTATAGAGGATCGCACCGCCAGTGGTGTTCTTGCCGAACAGCGTACCTTGGGGGCCACGCAGCACCTCCAGGCTCGCGATATCGACATTATCCAGTACAGCGCCATCCGGACGCGATAAATAGACGCCATCCAGGTAAATACCGACACCGGAGTCATAGTTGACACCGGTGTTGCGAGCACCGACGCCGCGAATAAAAATATTGCCTGCACCGGTGGTACCGTTGCCGCTGTAGACATCGACGTTGGGGACAACGGCGCGCAGATCGGCAGTGCTATTGATACCCTGTTCGGCCAATTGCTCGCCGTTCATGGCGGTGATGGCTACCGGAGTTTCCTGCAAGGATTCTTGACGTTTACGGGCGGTGACGACCACCTCTTCGAGCACATTGGCTGCATATACCATCGGCGGAATAGTCCACATGGTTGCAGCGATACTGGTTACTAATAGCGACTTCTTGAAGCGGGTGCATTGCATGGCTAGTTCCTCGATAATTTTTGTTTTTAATCTAAGGTCTAATTTGCAAACGATGTGATCGGTAACGGTTATCGTTAGATGATAAAACTTATTATTGAGAGTCTCCTGTCGCCCATAAACGCGCTGGCTAATTATTATGTTGCCCGACAGCCGCATTGCAGCCAGCCGATCTATTACGTCGTATCTACGGCGTGTCTACGCTGTTGACCAATACGACGCTGGACGCAGGGTAACCTAAAGCGAGCATGAATTGAATAGTTTTTACTCGCTAAATTTACCCGGCATTAATCATCAGCGTAGAAGAGTGACGCAAGAGTGCAAGCCAATGAAAAAAAGGCTATGTTTGATTTCAAAGACCGGCCCCAAAAAAATACAACCTGGACAATTTGTAGCGAACGTTTTGCTCGGTAAAATGAGTATCTAAACACTGCGGATCAACATACCGGGCCAATCATGCGGCCCGGTAAGGCACCGGTAAATGCACCGTTTTCAAATGTCGGCACGCCGTTTACCAATGTCAAACGCATCGGCGCAGCATCGCGAGTCCAGCGCCAAAGATGACCGCCCGCACCATCCGGCACATCGTACATTTTTTTCTTTTTACGGGTCTGAATCTCATCGAGATTAAACACCGCGATATCGGCGCGCTTACCTATTTTCAATTCGCCGCGATCGGTGAGATTAAAATGCCTGGCCAACTTGCCGGTTTGCACATGCACCGCTTCTTCCATGGTCAGCGCACCGAGCTGCTGTACGTATTTGGTAAATAACTCGATATTTTCGCCGCCGCCGCACAACATCTGACCGTGCGCCGGCGCATCGCTGATGTTGCCGACGGTAAAAGGATCCTTGAGCAGACGTACGATCATTTCTTCATCCAGATCGAACGGCGCCATCTGTACGGTCGATTGCAAACCATTTTTGATCAACCATTCGGCCATGGCATCGGAGTGATGCACGCCCAATTGCTGCGCGTAATCGGCGAGCGTGATATCGACCGGTCCCGCGCCGTTATCCGAGTTGATCAAGAGTAATGCCTGCGGATGCCGCATAGGTGCGTGTTCCCACGCCTCGGTATCCCACGACTTGCGCGCGCGGGCGCGCCAGTCCGAATCCTTTAATAATTCAAGTTTTTTCGCTTCGTCTTCCAACAGCACGACTTCGTGCCAAACGTAATCGTTCGATTGGGCAAATATCAGCGAGCGAATAATACTGAGCGTACTGGTCGGCGATACGTGCGCGAAGCCAGTCCAGAAATCGAGACCTTCTTTTTTATAGCGCTCATGCTGCTCGATCATTGGCCCCTGAATAAATTTCTGAAACATCAGGGTCGGCACGCCGGCCCATTGCACGCGCACGGGCTTGCCGCGACAAAGACCAGCCACGCGCTCGGTAGCGGCTGGGCCGGTCATGCGCATAAACGTATCGACCACCACCTGCAGCGACGTGCCGGGATAGCGCGCCAATACATCGATCAGTGCGCTCAACTCCGCATCGTCGGCCAGCAGCGTCGGCACCGGACGGTCGCTGCCATCGTGATCGTGCAGATTGGTGGACATGCCCAACGCGCCGGCCGCCAGCGCTTCGTCAAGCATGCCGGCCATGCGCTGGATTTCCGCGGGCGTCGCCGCACGCTCCCAGGCGGCCATCCCCATGGCCGCCAAACGGATTGCGATGTGCCCCACCAGCGCGGCAAAATTCACCGCGGTTTTTACCGTGCTGAGCGATTGTTTGTACTCGGGCCAACTGCGCCAGTTCCACGGCAACTCTTTCAGAAACGGCTCAACCGGAATG
>DATIED010000535.1:0-5271 GCA_035455965.1 Spongiibacteraceae bacterium | reverse complement strand
TTCAAAAGCTGATGGTTTGGGCAGTCCTAGTTCGTCACGCGTAGTAGCTGTGACAAACAAAGATATGCGAGTATCGATTTAGCTGGCGCGGTGACATAGGTCCTTGCTGGGAACGCCTTACAACAAACATCCATGTTAGGCTCGGGCGCGCGCACTTGTGCCCTATGGGTATCCATGCGCGCTCACGTCCCTGCAAAACCCTATGGCACCACGCTGTTCAGCCGCGTCGTGTATTCCCGATCACTGCTTACATCGAGTTAACCGCTGAAAACTTCGCTAACCCTTAGCCTTTCGAAATTTCCAACTATTAGCCTTTAGATATTTCTCCAAACAGGGGCTTCGGCGTCAAACTCAATTCGCGCTTTAACTGGCGCTGTAAGTGATTTTTTATCTGCGCTTCGATGGCCTGCATTTTTTCCGCCGGCAACGTCGCACGTTGCTCGCCCAGCCAATCGATCGACGCGCAGATCTGCTGGTCCAAACGATTGCGCAATAACTCGATATCGTGCGCGGTGGCGCCGGCCTGCAACTGCGCAGCGACTGGCGATGCGCCAGGAAAGCCTGCATTGTCGCCGAACTGCGCAGCCAATTCGCTCAACAAAGCTTCCTGCTCGCGTACTTCATCGACCAGCGGCGTCGCCAGCCAGTCGATACGCGGTTTCAGATTATTCAATATATCGACCACGCCGTAGGCCTGGCCACGCGCGAACTCATCGTCGAGGCGCGGAATAATTTCCGCGCGCACGGTGGCGATCAGACCATCGATAAGGCGATCCAGCGAATTATTCACGCTAAGCCCTCAATCATTTTTTCCAGTTGCAATAACAGGCGCGGCATCTGCGCACCCATCGCCGGCATACGCAAATCGTTGAATTTGCCGGCCTCGAAACAGCCCGCCGCCGCGGCATGAATCGCCACCAGCTTAAAGTTGTTGAATATTTCGTAGTAGTGCACCGCAGCGGGATCGACTTTAAAGCCGCTGAGTTCTTCGTAGCGTCGATATAAATCCTCGCGCGTAATCAACCGGCACATATACGGCGTGCCGCCGCGGAACGTACGCAGACAAACGAACCCCAGATCTTCGTGCGGATCGCCGAGATGCACCAGTTCCCAATCGAGAATCGCGGTGATGCGGCGCTCCTGCTCGAGAAAATTACCGATGCGATAATCGCCGTGAATGATGCTGACTTTCGGCGCCACCGGCTGATTGGCGCGTAGCCACGCCAGTGCCCACGCGACGGCCGGAAAGCGGCGCACGCCGGAGCGCGTCAGTAGCTCCTGCCAAAATTCAATTTGTTTGGCCGCCGCATTGCGCTCGTTAACCACAGTGCAACTCGCCTCGATCGGCGTGCCGCGCCACTCGAACTTATGGATTGCGGCCAATGCGCCGACAAATTGCTCGGCTAACACCGTGCGCTCGTCGTCGCTGAAATCCTGGCCGGCGGAAACCCACGGTACCGGCGCTTCGCCGCTGACGCGCTCGCAAATAAAAAATGGCGCGCCGAATACATCGCCGGCATCGCTGAACCAATACACCTGCGGCACCGGCACGCCGGTATCGCGCAGCGATTGCAGCGCAAAAAATTCCGGCGATGCCTTGTAGGGCCCGAAGATGCCGTTGGGCGGTCCGATACGGAGAATCAATGGCCTGTTCTGCACGCCGTCGGCATCGCGCCACTTGGCATCGAAGCCGTAAGTGAGCCATGAGAAACCCACGGAGAAACGTTTAATTTTTTCGATAGTGGTCGGCGCGCCATTCTGCTCGCTCAAAAAAGCGATCAGACGCGTGCGCACCAACTCTTCGGCAAAGGGATCTTGTTGTTGGGACACTCAACTCACCTGATTCAAATCGATGGATAGATCGGGGGCAGACCCTGCGGGATCTGACTCCACTCCAGGAGTTATTTCTTTTTACTCAGAAACGCACTGAGCCGTGCAGCGAGTTCCGGCTCTTTGGCGCAGCGCATAAATGCGGCGCGCTCGGCGGCCAACTGTTCGTGCAACGCGGCATCGCCGAGCCCCGAAACCAAACGCTTGATTTCGCGCACCGATTGCGCCGGCAAACCGACGAGACGCTGCGCTGCGGCCAAGGTTTCCTCGGCGAGTTTATCGTCCGCCGCCAATCGATTTACCAAACCCAATGCATGTGCTTCGACCGCGCCGATTTCATCGCGCAACAATAAAATATCGAGCGCTCGGGCAGTGCCGAGGCGGCGCGTCAGGAAGAAGCTAAGCCCGCCATCGGTGGAGGTCGCCAGTTTTGGATAAGCGATCACAAAACGCGCCGATTGCGTGGCGACCACCAGATCGCAGGCCAGCGCCAGCGAAAATCCGCCGCCAGCGGCAGAGCCGTGCACGCTGGCGATGACCGGTACGCTAAGGCGCCGCAAGGCGATGATGGCGGCGTGAAATTGATCGACGATTTCGCCGATGAAGCGCGGCAGTTCATGAATATGTTCATTCATCGAGCGGATATCGCCGCCGCCGGAAAAAGTCTTGCCCTCGCCGCGCAGAATCACTACGCGCACCGCCGGATTGCTGTCGATATCCGCGAGCAGTGTTGTCAGGTGATGCATCGAGGCGATGTCGATGGTGTTGAATTGTTGCGGGCGATTGAGCGTCAGCGTGGCGATGCCGGCGCTGTCGATATCGAGCAGTATGGGTTGGTTGTCGGTTGCGGTGCTCATGGTGACCTCGTCGCGAACACTGGGCATGAAATCGGGAGCGAGTTTATCAGAGATGGGATTGATGCAGAATTAAAGGTCGGACAGATATCTTAGGTAGTACAACCTTACATTTTTAAAGACGTGAACTATTGAGGCAGAGGGCTCGGTGCCACGAGCGGGGTGTAGGGGGTCTCTTTTTCAGGACTCGGAGGCAAGCATTCAAGCAACTTCGGTGCTATCGGCCTAGAAGAACTTGTCGGCTTCACGGATAAATCTCGCTCGCAGCTTCGAAGAGAATTCCTTCATGTCCTGAAAAAGAGACCCCCTATACCCCGCCACCAAGTTCATATTGAGTTTCGACCTTGGTGGCTCAAACAGCTTTACAACATAACAAACAATATTACATGCGGAACACGCCGTAACGCGGATCGCCGATCGGCGTATTTAATGCGGCCGAAATCGCAATGCCGAGCGCGTGGCGAGTATCGACCGGATCGAGCATGCCGTCGTCCCAGATTTCCGAGGTCGCCCAATACGCGCTCTGTTTGCGCTTGAACTCGCCCAACACCGGATCGCGAATCGCGGCGATCGCTTCAGGGGTTAACTCCTTACCCTGCTTGGCGAGCTGGCGAATTTTTACATCGGCGAGCGTATTGGCCGCCTGCTCGGCGCCCATCACCGAAATCTGCGACTGCGGCCACGAGAACATGAAACGCGAATCGAAGGCGCGACCGCTCATGCCGTAGTTGCCGGCGCCGAACGAGCCATGGCACATCAGCGTGAACTTCGGTACTTCGCAGTTCGATACGGCCATGATCATTTTCGCGCCGTCCTTGGTGATGCCGCGCCGCTCGTATTCTTTGCCGACCATAAAGCCGGTGATATTTTGCAAAAATAAAATCGGCGTACGCGCCTGGTTACATAGCTCGATAAAGTGTGCACCTTTTAATGCGGAGTCATTCAGCAATACGCCGTTATTGGCGAGAATACCGATTTTATAACCCCACAAATGTGCGTAACCGCAGATCAGCGTAGTGCCGTATGCCGGCTGATATTCATGGAAGCGACTGCCGTCGACCAGACGCGCAATGACTTCGTGCATATCGAATTGTTGTTTGATGTCGCGCGGCAGTACGCCGTACAACTCGCTCGGATCGTAGAACGGCGCTTCCGGCGGCAAAAACTCGATGCGCGATTTTTCCGGCTGCTTGAATTGCGCAACGATGTCGCGCGCGATCGCGATCGCCTCTTCCTCGCTGGATGCCGGATAATCGGCGGTGCCGGATACACTGGTGTGCATATCGCAGCCACCGAGATCTTCGACCGAGACTTCTTCGCCGGTCGCCGCTTTTACCAACGGTGGACCCGCGAGGAAAATCGCACCGGTGCCGCGCACGATGACGTTGTAATCGGATAGGCCCGGCACATACGCACCGCCGGCGGTGCAATGGCCGAGTACCACCGAAACCTGCTGCACGCCCATTTTCGACAACATACATTGATTGCGGAAAATGCGGCCCGCGTAATATTTATCGGCGAACAATTCCGCCTGTAATGGCAGAAAACCACCGGCCGAATCGCACAGATGCACGACCGGTAAACGGTTTTCGATGGCGATGTCGAGCGCGCGCACAGTTTTCTTAACGGTTAACGGATACCACGCGCCGCCTTTCACGCTGGCGTCGCCGGCGTTGATCACTACTTCGCGGCCGGAGACGATACCGATACCGGTCACGCAGCCCGCGCCCGGCACTTCGCCGTCGTAGGCGTCGTTCGCAGCCAGCGAAGAAAACTCGAGGAACGGTGTACCCGGATCGAGCAATTGTTTGATGCGATCGCGCACCAGCATTTTGTTTTGTTTCGCCAGCCGATCGATATCGCGCTGCGGACGATCGTAGCGAACCTTATATTGCTTCTCTTTAAACTCTTCGGCGAGCCGGCGATTGTGCTCGAAGTTCGCCTGGAATTCGGCCGAGCTGGTATTTAATTTCGATTCGATTCTTTTCATGATTATTCTCCAGCGGCCTCCGGCGTCGCCGCCTGCAATGAAATCAACAACGCATCGCGGTCGAACGTTTGGCCGGCGGTAAATTGCACCGCCTGCACGATGCCATCGCGCGGCGCGGCAATAGTGGTTTCCATTTTCATACTTTCGATCACCAGCAAAGCCTGACCGCGCACCACGCTGTCGCCCGCTTTTACATGCGCAGCCACCAGACTGCCCGGCATCGGCGCGCGCACGTTATCCTCGGCACCGCCTTGGGCCTGCGCCGCCAGACGATCGAGCGGGTGTTCGTAGCGCAATTGATACGCCGCGCCGCCGAGATGAATGAACACATCGTCGCCACGCGTCGCAATCACCACGCGCTCGCTGCGACCGTTCACTGTTAATACTGCAGTGCCGTCGTCTTCGGTGTGCAAATTGACCGGCACGGTATCGTCGCCGAAATGCAGACGGTAACCGTCCTCGCTGCGCGACAGACCGAGATCGTATTCGTTTTTGTCGATTTTAAAAGCGTGATGCATGTCAGTTTCTCCACTCGCCAATGGCGGCATGCAGCGACGGCACGGTATCGGCAACGTCGCGCATCGGACGCGTCGAAAT
>DATIED010000534.1:0-3477 GCA_035455965.1 Spongiibacteraceae bacterium | reverse complement strand
CCCTATTTATAGGGGAGGTGTCGCGCAGCGACGGAGGGGGCACTAAACATCAAAATGTAGTCGTACTCACAGAAAGAAAACGAGCCAAATTTTTATGCTGATCGTCATCTCTCCCGCTAAAACTCTGGATTTCGAAACCCCATCGAACACCAAAAAGTTTACACAACCCGCTTTCCTCGAGCAGTCCGCGCAATTGATCGAAGAGCTGCGGCAGCTCGATCCGCCGCAAATCGGTCGCTTGATGAACATCAGCGATAAACTGGCCGAGCTGAATCACCACCGCTTCATGAACTGGTCGATACCCTTTGCGCCTAGCAATGCCAAGCAGGCACTGTTCGCCTTTCGCGGCGATGTGTACACCGGTCTCGATGCGGATAGCTTTAGTGCCGCCGACATAACGTTTGCGCAAAAACATCTGCGCATGCTGTCGGGCCTTTACGGCGTCTTAAAACCGTTGGACCTGATGCAGCCGTATCGGCTTGAAATGGGTACGGCGCTACGCAACCGCCGCGGCAAAAATTTGTATGAATTCTGGGATGGACGTATTACCGCCGCGCTGCATGACGAGCTCGTGGACTCGCGATCTAAAGTACTGATCAATCTGGCCTCCGAGGAATACTTTAAGGCCGTTCATCCGAAAGCATTGGCAACCGAGGTGATCACACCCATATTTAAGGAGCGCAAGGGCGACGGTTACAAGATCGTCAGCTTCTTCGCCAAAAAGGCGCGCGGCCTGATGGCGGCCTACATCGTCAAGCAGCGGCTGCGTCACAGCGAGGCTATCAAAGATTTTGCGCTCGCCGGCTATCGCTATGACCCCCGGCTTTCCAGCGGCAACGATTGGGTCTTTACGCGCGAAGCCGATGCGTAGCTCGTAGGTCCTCTTCCATAGATCGGACCGAAAGCGCCGCCCGATGACCTACACTTATCCCAGGGCATTACATAGAACGGTTTCGCCAAACGATCATGACAGCGGTATCGGTACTTTACGGCAACAATGTCGACCCGCATTCGCAACGCGCGCGGCTGGCGCTGACGACTGCCGGCGTGCATTGCGAGTTGCGCGAAGTCGACGCCGCGGCGCTACCCCCCGCAGTCGCCAGGCTGCCCTTATTACAGTTGCCGAACGGTAAATTAATCGACGATAGTTTTGCCATCGCACATTGGGCCTGCGCGCGCCGCCCGGAGTTGGATTTATGGCCCGACATTCGCGTCCGCCAGCAATCGATTGAAAACCTCGTGCGCATTATCGATGGCCCGTTTGCCGCTGCACTGAATGGTTATCGGCGCGCGACCGGCGCTCGGCCGCAGCTGATCGAAGGTCGCGATGCGCAAGGTTGGCGCTTCGAGGCGGAAATTTTTCTCGCGCAGCTTGAGGCGCGGCTGGCGCGTATGAGCTATCTGGTGGGCGATCACGAGACGTTGGCAGATATTGCGGTACTGCCCTTTATTCAGCAATTTGCCGACCTCGATAGAACGTGGTTCGATGTCTCGCCATACCGGCAACTGCGCGCCTGGCTGATGCGCTACCGCGATAATGCCAACTGGCAGCAGGCATCGCGGCCTGTAACCCGCTGGCAGGCAGGGGCGCAGCCGATTTACCTGATTCCGGCCAATATTCGACGCGCCTCGGCGTAACCGGTCTTAGTGCTCTTCGTTCCTGCCATATCAATTAATTGCGTCGATGCCGCCACTGGCGCGAACTCTCGCTTCGCGCGAGCGAGTTTCCTCGGCTAAGCTGAGGAGCACCCGAAGGCGGATTGATTTGCATGCAAGTTCTCAAGTTTCTCGTCGTCGACGACGCCAGCTTTATCCGCGATCTGTTGAAGAAGCAGCTGCGCGATGCCTATCCCGGCGCGCAAATCACCGATGTGCCCAGTGCCGTGCGGGCGCAGGTGGCACTGAAGACGCAGAACTTCGATCTCATTTTGTGCGATTGGGAAATGCCGGAAATGAGCGGCGAGGAGTTTTTGCTCTGGCTGCGCGCGCATCCGCAGCATGCCACCATGCCGTTTATTATGGTCACCAGCCGCGGCGAGCGCGACTTTATCATCAAGGCAGTGCAGGCCGGTGTCAGCGATTATCTCGGCAAGCCGTTCAAGCCGGAAATGCTCATCAACAAGGTCAATAAAGTTTTGCGTGCCGCCGGTAAGGATTTATCCCCCGGTGCCGCGTCCAGCGGCGGTGCCACGCAGGGTATCGCCGGCTCCAGCGTTGCCGCGTTGACCGGGCGCCCGCTACCGACGGCCAGCCCTAGTCCGGCGGCGGTGCTGCCGGCGGCGTTTCAGATGGGCGCTGCCGCGGCGCCAAGCCCTGCGCGCAATAAAATGGTGGCGCGCGGTCAGGCGCAACTGCATTTTGCTCAGTTCAACACCCAATGCGTGATCAAAGATATTTCGCTGCAAACGATGAGTGGCATCATCAAGCGCGAAGCGCAATTGCCGGCAATTTTTGAGCCGGTCGTTATCTCCATCGTGGCGGCGGAAGGCGAGAGCGTAGCGCGCTTGAATGGCTACGTGCACGGTGTGCAGGCGGCGGAAAATCGTATCGATGCATCGGTGCTCAAGGTAACAATTCGCTTTGTCGATGACGACCCGGTCAAACTCGATCACTTATCGCGGTATATTGAAAAGCTCTGATCCGCTCGACAAGTTCGCGTAAGATGGATTTTTTGCGCGATGCGATCCACGGTTATGAATAAGCCTTTTTCGCAGGCCTGCGAAAACAACAAACAACCCATTCTGACAGTCTTGCAACAGGCATTTGCGGGCGTCGATCGGGTGCTGGAGATCGGTAGCGGCACCGGTCAGCACGCGGTCTTTTTTGCCGAGGCCATGCCATGGCTGATTTGGCAGCCTAGCGATCGCGCCGAGCATCTGCCCGGCATTCGCGCCTGGCGCGAGGAGGCTGCACTTGGCAATCTGGCGCCACCGTTGGAGCTCGATGTCGATGCAAGCCCGTGGCCCATCGCGGCAACGGCGGCGGTCTTTTCCGCGAATACCGCGCATATCATGAGCTGGCCCAGCGTAGAGCGGTTTATCGCCGGAGTCGGCGTGCTGGTTCGTAGCGGCGGCGTGTTTTGTTTGTACGGTCCTTTTAACTATGGGGGCCACTACACCAGTGCAAGTAATGCGCAGTTCGACGCCTGGCTGCGGGATCGCGACCCGTTGAGTGGGATTCGCGATTTCGAAGCCATCGAGCACCTGGCTCGTGCGGCGGGCTTCGTTTTGCATGCCGATCGGCCGATGCCCGCCAATAATCGCACCTTGGTGTGGCACAAAATCTAAATTCGAACGGCGCCTCCGCTGCGCGGATAAACTAGCGGTTTCCCACCATTGACGTCGCTGCTTTCTCGCGGCAGAGTGTAGCCCCGCTTGTATTCGAGAAGTTGTTAAATGACCTACTGTGTCGCCATGCGGCTGCGTGCAGGCCTAGTATTCGCAGCCGATACTCGCACCAATGCCGGTGTCGATCACA
>DATIED010000533.1:0-3446 GCA_035455965.1 Spongiibacteraceae bacterium | reverse complement strand
GGCCATGAAGACGATGCGGCGGGTGGCGCGATCGACTACTGCGCCCAGGTACAGCTCTTTATCGATATCGGTGCAGGATTCAACCAGAATTTTCGCAACGGGCTGACCGTTGGCATCTGTTTGATAAGTAACCAGGCGCTGACCCAGCCACTTGCGTGCGAACTCTTCGATCTCTTTCTTGGAGCTAAGCAGCTTGACGCCGCCTGCCTTGCCGCGGCCACCCGCGTGCACTTGTGCTTTGACGACCCATTTGTCGCCCCCAATCTTATCGGCTGCCGCCGCTGCTTCTTCCGGTGTGCCGCAGGCAAAACCCTTGGACACGGGCAAGCCATATTCGGCAAAAAGCTGCTTGCCCTGATACTCGTGCAGGTTCATGTGATTACCGTCTCGGTCTGTTAAGTGAATTGACGCCTCGAAAACTCGAGCCGTCCCCAGCGTATGAAGCCCATCAACTCATAATCCCCGCGATGTAAACGAGGATTGCAAACCGACCGGCCGAATGAATTCTATAACCGCGAATTAAAAATCCGGGGCGGCATTTTCCCGAATTTTGGCGCCAACCGCAAATCTATTTCCGCAGCCGACTCCCTTCCGAGGCCACCGCTACCGCAGCAGCCGAGACTACTTGGCCGGCCGCGGTTTGCGATTGGCGATATGAATGGCGTGCCCATGCAGCGCCAGCGCTGCCTCGTGCACCGACTCGGATAATGTCGGATGGCTGAATACCATCAGACCGATATCCTCTGCGCTCGAGCCGAACTCCATGGCGATCGCCACCTGTTGTACCAGCTCGGCAGCGCTCGGGCCGATGACATGCGCACCGAGTAAACGATCGGTCTGCGCATGCGCGATCAGCTTCACCATGCCGCCGGTCTCGCCGGCCGCCAATGCGCGCCCGCTGGCGGCAAATGGGAACACGCCGACCTTGTATTCGATGCCCTCGACCTTCAATTGCTCTTCGTTCTTGCCCACCCAGGCAATTTCGGGATGCGTATAGATCACACTGGGGATCAAATCGTAATTCATCGCGGCTTTTTTTCCAGCGATGCGCTCGGCGACCATCACTCCCTCTTCCATGCCTTTATGCGCCAGCATCGGGCCGCGCACGATGTCGCCGACCGCATAGATACCGGGCATTTCGGTTTCGCAGTGTTCGTTGACAAAAATAAAGCCGCGCTCATCGAGTTTGACACCACAATCGGGGGCCAACAGATTTGCGCTCAGCGGGCGACGGCCGACCGCGACGATCAACTTATCGAAAACTTCCTTCTGTTCGCCCTTGGCATCGGTATAAGTCACCGTCACCTTTTTCTTTTTGGTATCGGTCGCGGTAACGCGCGCGCCGAGACGGATATCCAGGCCTTGTTTGCGCAGCGTTTTTTCCGCGTCCTTGGCGATCTGGCGATCGACTGCTGGCAGAAACTCTTCCAGCGCTTCCAGCACGATGACTTCCGCGCCGAGCCGCGCCCAAACGCTGCCCAACTCCAAACCGATGACGCCGGCGCCGATCACGCCTAACCGCTTCGGTACGTCGAGAAACTCTAAGGCGCCGCTGGAGTCGACCACGATATCGCCGTCGATCGGCGCTGGTGGAATCTGCATCGGCACCGAGCCGGCGGCCACGATGATATGTTCGGCCTCGACGATCTCCACACTGCCGTCTTCCTTGCCAACTTCGACACGCTTGCCGGAAAGCACTTTACCGGCGCCTTCCAGCACATCGACGCCATTCGCCTTGAATAACTGACCGATGCCACCGGTGAGTTGCTTGGTGATCTCGTCCTTGCGCTTGATCATCGCCGCAACGTCGATGCTCACCGTGCCGGTTTGAATACCGTGCGCCGCCAAACCGTGTTGTGCCTCGGCATATTTATACGAGGAATCGAGCAGGGCCTTCGACGGGATGCAACCGACATTGAGGCAGGTACCGCCGAAAAAGGGTTTACCGAATTTATTTTTGCCCTTTTCGATGCACAGGGTTTTTAAACCCAACTGCGCCGCGCGAATCGCCGCGACATAACCACCGGGACCTGCGCCGATCACTACCACGTCGTACTTTGCCATATTCACTTCCTAATTTTTTTGTTGAGCTCCCTCTCCTGCAAACCCTTTGGACCCGCAGAGAGAAAGGAAAGAAGAAATCAGATCTCTAATAAAATTCGCGCCGGATCTTCGATTAACTCTTTAATGGCGACTAAAAATTGCACCGCTTCTTTACCATCGATCAGGCGATGATCGTACGACAGCGCCAGATACATCATCGGTAAAATAACCACTTGACCATTCACCGCCATCGGCCGCTCCTGCGTTTTATGCATGCCGAGAATCGCCGCCTGCGGCGGGTTCAAAATCGGCGTCGACATCAACGAGCCGAATACGCCGCCGTTGGTAATGGTAAACGTGCCGCCCTGAATTTCTTCGATTGCCAATTTGCCATCGCGCGCGCGCAAACCGAAGTCCCGAATTTTATTTTCGATTTGCGCGATGCCCAGTTGATCGGCATCGCGCAGTACCGGCACGACCAGCCCCTTATCGGTGGAAACCGCGACGCCAACATCCTGATAGCCGTGATAAACGATATCGCTGCCGTCGATCGAGGCATTGACGGCGGGAAAACGTTTCAACGCTTCGCACGCGGCCTTGACGAAAAAGCCCATGAACCCAAGACGCGTGCCGTTGTGCGTCTTCTCGAATAAATCTTTGTATTGGTTGCGCAGATTCATAATTGGCTGCATGTTGACCTCGTTGAACGTGGTCAACATCGCCGTGTTTTGCGAGGCTTGTAATAAACGCTCGGCGATGCGCGCGCGCAGCCGCGTCATCGGCACTCTTTTTTCGACGCGCTCGCCGATCACGAGATCCGGTACGACGGCGGTTGCTATCGGCGCGGGAGCCGCGGCAACCGGCGCAGCGATCGCCGGCTGTGCACCGAGATAGCTGACGACATCCTCCTTGGTAATCAAACCACCTTTACCGGTAGCGACAATTTTGCCGGCATCGAGACGATTCTCGTCGATCAGCTTGCGCGCCGCCGGCGCTATTTTCTGCTCGGTGTTCGATATTGCCGCGGCCGGGCTCGCTTTCGCGGCACTGGCATCGCTGCCGTTGCCGGCTGCGGCTTTTGCCGGCGTGCTCGCAGCTGCCTTAGCATTGTCGTCGAGACGCGCGATCAATTCGGCGCTGAGTACGGTATCGCCTTCATTTTTTAACACCTCGGAGAGCACGCCATCGGCCGGCGCAACCACTTCCAGCACCACTTTATCGGTTTCGATATCGACGATGAGCTCGTCGCGCAGCACGCGTTCGCCCGGCTTTTTATGCCACGTAGCGATGGTGCCATCGGCGACGGATTCGGGAAATGTCGGAGCTTTAATATCAATACTCATGCCTGGTCCCTTAATCTAGGTTTTGACGACAGTCGGCATCTGCCGTATGTGGAAGCGTTT
>DATIED010000532.1:0-5825 GCA_035455965.1 Spongiibacteraceae bacterium | reverse complement strand
TGTTAATTGTCCTGGCCGGCAGGGCGCATTTCCCGCAGCTATTTAATAGCACATGGAAGCCGGACCGCAAATTCTAATATCCGGCGGCGGCACTGTAGCGTTGCCGCATTCGACCGAGGTCGCAGCGCATCGCAAGCGCTTTCCCGATGCGCGCTGTGCGTGGATAATAGGCGCCACTTCTGCGGAGGCTCGAACCCTTGACCACGGCTGCACCATCTCCCAACGACTCTGCCAAAGAACTTTCTCTCGGGGCTCAAACGGCTTCAGGGAAACAAGGGACTCCAACGACTCAAGGAACGGCCGCTGAGCGGCCCAAGGCCAGTCTCGGTGTTCTGACGAAAATCTTGCCTTTCGTACGGCCCTATCGCTGGCGCATGGTCGCGGCTACCGTCGCGCTGATATTCACCGCCGGCGTAACGTTGTCTATCGGCCAGGGGCTGCGCATTCTGGTCAACGATGGTTTTCACGGCGACGAGGGCGCGCTGAATCATGCGCTGGAACTGTTCGGTCTGATCGTATTGCTGCTCGCCATCGGTACTTTTGTACGTTTTTATCTGGTGACCTGGATTGGCGAACGGGTCAGCGCCGATCTGCGGCGCGCGGTGTTCGATCATTTAATCGGCCTGCATCCGGGCTTTTTTGAAACCACCGTCAGCGGCGACGTGCAATCCACCATCACCACCGACACGACGCTGCTGCAGACCGTGATCGGTTCGTCGATCTCGATCGCATTGCGCAACGCGCTGATCTTGGTCGGCGGCGTCATATGGCTATTTATTACCAATGCGAAGCTGACGGCGCTGGTCCTGCTGAGCGTGCCGTTGGTGGTAGCGCCGATTTTGATTCTCGGGCGGCGCGTCCGCAGCTTGTCGCGCGCCAGCCAGGATCGCATTGCGGATGTCGGTACCTATGTCGGCGAGGCGATTCAAAACGTCAAAGTGGTGCAGGCGTTCAATCATCAAACAGTCGATCGGCAGCGTTTCGGCGATCATGTCGAGGCTGCCTTTAAAGTCGCGCAGCGCCGTACGTTACAGAGAGCGATGCTCAGTACCATTGTCATCACCCTGGTGCTGGGCGCTGTCGGCGTGATGATTTGGGTCGGCGGCAACGACGTCAACGCCGGTCGCATCAGCGCTGGCGAGCTGACCGCCTTTGTTTTTTATGCGGTGATGATCGCCGCGTCGGTTGGTGCGATCAGCGAGGTGTATGGCGATCTGCAGCGCGCGGCCGGCGCCAGCGAGCGACTGCTCGAATTGTTGGCGGCCGAATCGCTGATTAAGCCACCGGCGCAGCCAAGTGCGTTGACGCAGCCGGTGCGCGGCGAAATTCAGATCGAAAACATTTCGTTCTGCTATCCGACTCGGCTCGAACAACGCGCCATCGATCAGCTCAGTCTCGCTATCGTCGCCGGCAAAACCACCGCGCTGGTCGGCAGTTCGGGTGCCGGTAAATCCACGCTGATCGATTTACTACTGCGCTTCTACGATGTGCAGAGCGGCCGTATTTTGTTCGACGGCATCGATCTGCGCGAACTGGACCCATTGGCACTGCGCGCCGAAATCGCTCTGGTCCCGCAACAGCCGGTGCTATTTATGGGCACGGTGTTGGATAACATTCGCTACGGTCGACCGGATGCCAGCGATGCGGAAGTGCGGGCTGCGGCACAGGCGGCGTTTGCCGCGGAATTTATCGAGCGCTTGCCGCAGGGTTACGATAGCCAGGTGGGCGAGCAGGGTGTGCGATTATCGGGCGGTCAGCGGCAGCGCATCGCAATCGCACGCGCGCTGTTGAAAGATCCCGCTTTGTTATTGCTCGACGAGGCCACCAGCGCGCTCGATGCGGAAAGCGAATTTCAAGTACAGCAGGCGCTCGATCGACTGATGCAGGGCCGCACCTCACTGGTGATTGCGCATCGTCTGGCAACGGTGATCAAAGCCGATAGCATCGCCGTGCTGGAGCATGGCAAGCTGGTGGCGATGGGGCGGCACGAGGATTTATTGCGGGTTTCGCCGCTGTATGCACGCTGGGCGGGATTGCAGTTTGGCGAGCAGAAGAAAGTAGTTGGTAGTTAGGTTTTAGTAGTTAGGTTTTGGTCGTTGGTTGTTAGGAGTTGATTAAAGGTTTTCGCTCGTCGATTGGCAGAAAGTCTTTAACTAACTACTAAAACCCAACTACTAAAAGCTAACAGTCTACGAGGATAGAGAGTGAAATTTCCCGGCAGCCACGTTATTTCGATCGAGCAATTCGCGCGCGACGATATCGAACGCTTATTCACCGTTGCCGATCGCATGGAGCCGTATGCGCACCGACGGCGCATGACCAAAGTGTTGGACGGCGCAATTCTCGGCAGCATGTTCTTCGAGCCATCGACCCGCACGCGCGTCAGTTTTGGCTGCGCGTTTAATCTGCTCGGCGGCGAGGTGCGCGAGACTACCGGTTTCGAAGCGACCTCGCTGCAAAAAGGCGAGTCGCTGCAGGATACCGCGCGCGTGCTGTCCGGTTACAGCGATGTCATCGTAATGCGGCATCCCGAGGCCGGCTCGGTAGCCGAATTTGCCGCCGCCTCGCGCGTACCGGTGATCAACGGCGGCGATGGTACCAACGAGCATCCGAGTCAGGCGCTGCTCGATCTGTATACGATTAAAAAAGAAATGCAGCATCATGGCCACGATGGTATCGACAATATCAGCATCGGTATGATCGGCGACTTGAAATACGGCCGCACCGTGCATTCGCTCTGTAAATTGCTGACGCTGTTTAACAACATCACCGTCACGTTGATTTCGCCCGACGAGTTGCGCATGCCGGCAGCGATCGTCGAGCAGCTGCGTGCGGCGGGCCATCGCGTGGTCGAATCCGACAATATGGAGCAGAGCGTTTCGCATGTCGATATCGCCTATGCAACGCGCATTCAGGCCGAGCGCTTCGTCACTGCTGAAGAGGCGATGCTGTATCGTGGCCGCTATCGCCTCAATCAAGCGGTGTACACGCAATTCTTCAAGCCGAATACGGTGATCATGCATCCGCTGCCGCGCGATTCGCGCGCCGAGGCCAACGAACTCGATGTCGATTTGAACGACAATCCTAATCTGGCAATTTTCCGCCAGGCCGACAACGGCGTGTTGGTGCGCATGGCATTGTTCGCGCTGATTCTCGATGTTGCCGATCAGGTCGATAAATATTCTCGCGAAGTAAATTGGTACACAGAGCGGCGCTTCTAATGGGCTGTCACCGATGAGCGATACGCCGGTTGAAGTGGATCATGCCTTCACGCACACCGATGTCGAGGTGCTTGAAAATAAATCGGGCTACGACGGCTTTTTAAAGCTGCGTCAATTGCAGTTGCGCCATCGCCAATTCGCCGGCGGCTGGGGCAGGGAGTTAAGTCGCGAGATCGTGCAGCGCCATCGCGCGGTCGGAGTTTTGCTGTACGATCCCGCGCTCGACGCGATTGCGCTGGTCGAGCAATTTCGGATCGGCGCGCTGGCACTCGAAAATGCCGCGTCGCCGGTTGCGAGTCCCTGGCTGTTGGAGCTGGTCGCCGGTTTAATCGATAGCGCCGAAAATCCCGAGCAGGTGGCGCGTCGCGAAGCGCTGGAAGAAGCCAACATCGCGGTGCGCGACATGGAATTTGTCTGCGAATACTTCTCCAGCCCCGGCGGCAGTAACGAATACTTCTATCTATTTTGCGGGCACTGCGATTTAAGCAGCGCCGGCGGTGTCTATGGCCTGCCGGAAGAGGGCGAAGATATCCGCGTACAGATATTACCGTTTGCCGACGCGCTGCAATGTTTGCAAGATGGCGGTCTGTGCAACGCGCATACAATAATTGCTTTACAGTGGCTGCAGTTGCACCGGCAGCGCTTGCAACAGATATGGCGCTGAAATGGCGTTGATGCGATTATTTTTTGCCGTGCCGCTGCCTGCGGCCGCCACGCTGGAACTCGGCAAATTATGCGCACGCTTACCGCGTTCCAGCGATTGGCTATGGTTGGACGAACGCGATTGGCATATAACGCTGGCTTTTCTCGGCGATACCGATGGCGCAAAACTGCCGGCGCTGTGCGAGTTGGGCGAGCGCGTAGTTATGGACTCAGTTGTGGACTCAGTTATGGATTCAGTGGCGGATTATTCTCCGCCAGTGTCGAGCCGGCTAACTTTAACGAGCTTGCAATGGTGGCCGGATATATCCCGGCCACGGTTATTGGCGGCGGTTGGCGAGGCGAGCGAGCCGCTGCGCGGTATGCGCAAACTGTTAACCGCCGGGCTGCGCGAAATGGGAGTCGCTTACGATGGTAAACCATTGCGACCGCATGTCACGTTGATGCGGTTGGCGCGCGGCGCGCCGGTGCATGATTTGACGGTGCCGCCGTGCGCGATCGAGGTGAGCCTGGAAAGTCTGGCGTTGTATCGGAGCGAGCGCGAACGCGGCGTGACGCATTATCGACCTCTGTGGCAGCGCGAATTATTAAAATAGATGTAGGGCGCAATAAATGAAATGCATTGCGCCGTATGCTTCCGCCAAACGCGCTCGGCGCAATGCTTTTCGGTTATTGCGCCCTACAAAAGCAAATTGGCAATAATTTTTAAGATTAATCGATGACCGAACTCGAACAAAAAAAATCCCCCGGCCTGTTGCGCTCAAGCTTTTTTATCAGCCTGCTGACGATGCTGTCGCGCGTCTTGGGCTTGGTGCGCGATATGAGCTTCAGCTATTTTATCGGCGTCGGCGCCGCCACCGATCCATTTTATATCGCATTTAGAATTCCCAATTTTCTGCGTCGCCTGTTTGCCGAGGGCGCTTTTTCGCAGGCTTTCGTGCCCGTGCTATCCGAATATCGCGAGCAGCGCGGCCTGGCGGCGGTGCGCATGCTGGTCGATCGTGTATCGGGGGTGCTGGGCGCGAGTTTGATCGGCGTATCGGTGTTGGTGGTGATCGCGGCGCCGGCGGTGACGGCATTGTTCGCGCCGGGGTTTATCGGTCAGCCGGCTAAGTTTGCCTTGACCAGCGATTTAATTCGCATCACGTTTCCGTATCTGTTCTTGATTTCGATGACCGGTTTTTCCGGCGCGATTTTAAACAGTTACGGCCGTTTTGGACCGCCGGCCTTCGCGCCGGTATTGCTCAATGTGGTGCTGATCGGTGCGGCATTCCTCTCGACGCGGCTTTTTGCGGAGCCCTCGTATGCATTGGCATGGGGGGTGTTGCTCGCGGGCATCGCGCAGTGGATGTTTCAGTGGCCGTTTTTGCGTCGCCTCGATCTGTTGCCGCGCCCGCGTTGGGCGCCGCATGACGAGGGCGTGCGGCGTATTTTAAGCTTGATGCTGCCGGCACTATTTGGCGTCTCGGTCAGCCAGATTAATTTACTGCTCGATACCGTGATCGCTTCGTTTCTGCCGGCGGGCAGTGTGTCGTGGCTGTATCTGTCCGATCGTTTGCACGAACTGCCGCTCGGCGTCTTTGCCGTTGCCATCGGCACCGTGATTTTGCCGAGTCTGGCGCGCGATCAGGCAAAGGCCTCGCCGGTCAACTTTTCACGCACGCTGGATTGGGCGCTGCGGCTGATTCTGCTGATCGGCATGCCGGCTTCGGTGGCATTGATGGTGGTTGGGCACTCGATTCAAATCGCGCTGTTTCGCTACGGCAAAACCACCGCGCACGATGTGCTGATGTCGTCCTATGCATTGACGGCGGTGTCGACCGGGCTGAGCGCGTTCATGCTGATCAAAATTCTCGCGCCCGGCTTCTATGCGCGCCAGGATATGAAAACGCCGGTGCGTATCGGCATTATTTCCATGATTGCGAATATGGTGTTTAACCTGAT
>DATIED010000531.1:0-10873 GCA_035455965.1 Spongiibacteraceae bacterium | reverse complement strand
AGGGCATCGCAGCAAAAACGGTTAAACGCAAACCCAAACCCTTATTCAATAGCAAGAAAGCGATTAAGCCTGCCGATATCGCTATTTTCGCACGCCAGTTGGCAACCATGATGAAAGCGGGTGTGCCGCTGGTGCAGAGTTTCGATATCGTGGCCGAAGGGCTCGAAAATCCGAGCATGCGGGATCTGGTGCTCGAAATTAAAAACGAAGTGGCCAGCGGTACGTCGCTAGCGGCTTCTATTGGTCGACATCCAAAATATTTCGACGACCTGTTCTGCAGCTTAGTCAGCGCTGGCGAGCAGGCTGGTACGTTAGAAACAATGCTCGATCGCGTCGCCACCTACAAAGAAAAAACCGAAGCGTTAAAAGCAAAAATCAAAAAGGCGATGACCTACCCCATCGCAGTTGTGGTGGTCGCAGTTATCGTTACCGGCGTTTTGCTGGTAAAAGTGGTACCCACATTCGCGGTGACATTCCAAAGCTTCGGCGCAAATTTACCTACCTTTACTTTAATGGTTTTACACCTTTCCGAGGTAGTACAAGCTTGGTGGTACATTATTTTAGCAGGAATGATCGGTGGTGTTTTTGCTTTTGGCCGCGCGCGTAGAACATCGCATCAGTTCGCCGAATACACCGATCGCCTATTATTAAAAACTCCAATTATTGGGGGCATCGTCTACAACTCTGTTATTGCACGCTTTTCGCGTACGTTATCCACCACTTTTGCCGCTGGCGTGCCGTTGGTCGATGCATTGACTTCAGTGGCTGGCGCTGCCGGCAGTATTCCCTACCACGATGCGATTTTGCGCATTCGCGAAGACGTTACCTCCGGCCAACAATTAAACGCCTCGATCAAAGCCACTGCCATGTTCCCCAGCATGCTGACGCAGATGGTGGCGATCGGCGAAGAATCCGGTGCGCTCGACGAAATGCTCGAAAAAGTGGCTACGCACTACGAAGCTGCTGTCGATAATATGGTCGATGGGCTCACTGCGCTACTCGAGCCATTAATTATGTCCGTGCTCGGCGTGTTAGTCGGCGGCCTGATGATCGCAATGTATCTACCTATCTTCATGATCGGTTCGGTCATTTAATACCTGATATCGAGTCCAATGACCTTTACCGAATTATTTCACGAATACCCGGCTTTATTAATTGCCGGGTGTTTTTTGTTGGGTGCCATCGTCGGCAGTTTTTTAAACGTGGTGATTTACCGCCTGCCAAAGATGATGGAGCGCGCCTGGCGCGCTGAAAGCCAAGCCATTTTGGAGCTGGAAGTAGCCGCGACTCCCGAAAATGCTGCGCCGTTTAACTTAGCCTTCCCAAACTCCCATTGCCCCAACTGCAATGCCGCAATTCAGCCGTGGCAAAACATTCCCGTCGTGAGTTATCTGCTGCTGAAAGGTCGTTGCGGCAACTGCCGCACTGCTATTTCCGCGCGCTATCCAATTATAGAAATATGTGCGGGCTTATTGGCGGCATTGGCAGCATCGCAGCTCGGGTTTTCATGGCAGTTGTTAGCCGCACTGGTATTGTTGTGGACGCTGCTAACTCTCACGATGATCGACGTCGACCATCAGTTATTACCCGATCAGTTAACGCTGCCGTTGTTGTGGTTAGGGCTACTATTAAACCTCCAAAATCTCTTTGTGCCGCTCCATGACGCCGTATTAGGAGCAGCAGCCGGCTACCTGATTCTCTGGGGCGTATTTCATCTGTTTCGCCTGATTACCGGCAAGGAGGGCATGGGCTATGGCGACTTCAAATTATTGGCCGCGCTCGGCGCCTGGATGGGCTGGCAGATGCTGCCGATCATTATTTTACTGTCGTCGCTGGTCGGCGCCGTCGCGGGGTCGATCCTGTTAGTCGTACAGCGCAAAGGTCGTAGCACGCCGATTCCTTTCGGGCCCTATCTCGCCGGTGCCGGCGCGATCGCATTTTTTTGGGGCAAAACCCTGATCGAAAACTATCTGCAGTTCGCCGGACTTTGATAAAAAGCTTAAACTAGGCGCCACTTCCCACAACAGAACTCGTTATGCTCGTCGTCGGTATTACAGGTGGAATCGGCAGCGGTAAAACCGCGGTCACCGATATTTTTGCCACGCTCGGCATCGACATTGTCGACGCCGATATTGCAGCGCGGGTTGTTGTTGAGCCCAACACAACCGCGCTGCAGCAAATCGCTCAGCACTTCGGCCCACAGCTTATTCAAATCGATGGCACTCTCGACCGCGCCGCGCTGCGCCGCATTATTTTTCAGGATGCGACCGCCAAGCAATGGCTCGAGCAACTGCTCCATCCATTGATCGGTGTGGAGGTACGTCGTCAACTCGATGCTGCCAAAAGCCCGTACGTTATTTTCGTTTCGCCGCTGCTGATCGAAGCCAAACAGCATTTATTCTGTAATCGCATTTTAGTCGTCGATGTGCCGGAGGAGATTCAACTGCAGCGCACGGTAGCACGCGATAACAATGATGCCGCGCAAGTGCAACGCATCATCGCCAGTCAGGCCAATCGAGAACAGCGCCTGAACTACGCCGACGATATCATCGAAAACACCGGCAGCCTGGAACAATTACGCGAGCAAGTTGAGAAAAAACATCGATTTTATCTTGAACTGGCGAAACAGCATTTGGAGCGGGAGTAAGCCGATGACCGAACACAAACCGTTAGCCGTCAAATGCCCGAGTTGCGGTATCGAAGTCGTATGGAACGAGCAAAGCATCGAGCGCCCGTTCTGCTCGCCGCGCTGTCGCGACACCGATTTTATCGGTTGGGCTAAAGAGGAACACAAAATCGGCGGGGATAATGACGACTTATTAGGAGAGGACTGGCAGGAAAGCTAGGATTCAGCCGCCCTTCGCGGCAAGCTTTTCTTCGACCGCGGCAATAATTACTTCGTTCGCTTTTGGAAAATCCAAGCTGCGCAATTCTGCACCAGCCACCCAGCGCAGTGGTTGTCCTTCGCGACCCTGTGGCTCCCCGTTAAAGGCACTAATCCACCACACATCCAGCAATACCGATTTATCGGTGTAATCGTGCGCGATGGTCAGCAGCGGCTCGCAGCTTTGCACCTCTATCGCAAGTTCTTCCAACAACTCGCGATACAGTGCTTGCTGTACCGTTTCTCCCGCTTCGACTTTACCGCCGGGAAACTCCCATAAACCGCCCTGATGTGCATGCTCGGCACGGCGCGAAACCAAAATGTCGCTGCCACCGTCGCTGATCACACCGACCGCAACGTGTACGCGCCGCCGAGCGCTCGAATCAGGTTCGATATTCGGCATTGATCGTCACGTAGTCGTGCGATAAATCGGTGGTCCATACCGTAGTTTGCGCGGCACCGCGCCCGAGCTGAATGGCAATGGTGATTTCTTCAGGCGCCATCGCCGCGGCGCCCTGTTGCTCGGTGTAGTGCGGCGAACGACCACCGCGCTCCGCAATCAACACACCATTGATTTTTACGCTGATTAAATCGACGTCGAGATCGCTCACACCCGCGCGACCGATAGCGGCAAGAATGCGCCCCCAATTCGGGTCGCTGGCAAATAATGCGGTTTTTACCAGCGGCGACTCGGCTACCGCGTAGGCCACCTGTAGACATTCGGCTTCGCTGGCGCCGCCCTGCACATCGACCGCCACAAATTTGGTAGCGCCTTCACCATCGCGAATAATAGCGTGGGCAAGCTCGATAAATACCTGCTCGACCGCGCTATAGAGCGTTTTGAATAATGGGTGCTGCTCACTGTCGATTAGATTATTTTGCGCGCAGCCGGTAGCCGCCAAAATGCAGGAGTCGTTAGTAGAGGTATCGCCATCGATTGTGATGCGATTGAACGAACGATTGACTGCGCGCTCGATAATTAATTGCAACGTGGCAGCGTTGACTGCCGCATCCGTCGCTACATAGCCGAGCATGGTCGCCATATTTGGTTTGATCATGCCGGCACCTTTGCTGATGCCGGTGATTGTTACGCGCTTGCCATCGAGATCGATTTGCACCGATGCAGCCTTTGGCCGCGTATCGGTGGTCATGATGCCCTGCGCCGCTTTTAACCAATTATCTTCGCTCAAATCCGCCAGCGCGGATGGCAGCGCAGCACAAATTTTTTCGACCGGCAGCGGCTCGCCAATCACACCGGTCGAGAACGGCAGTATCGCCTGTACGCTGGTTTGTGCTAACTCGGCCAACTGCTCGCAAGTTTTGCGGGCATTTTGCAAACCGGATTCGCCGGTACCGGCGTTGGCATTGCCGGTATTGATCAACAAATAGCGCGTACTGCTCGCACCGAGATGTTGCTTTGCCAACTGCACGGGCGCTGCGCAAAATGCATTGCGCGTAAACACTGCAGCAACATTGCTATTCGCGGCAAGCTGCATAATAACCAGATCGAGACGACCGGGCTTCTTGATGCCGGCACTGGCGATGCCCAGCCCGAACCCAGCCACAGGATGCAATATCGGCAACGTGCCGCTTCCAACCGCCATGATTTTTTCTCCAGGAAAGGGGAGGTGGTAGTTACCATTCAATTGGCGCAGTCTGTTTAGCCAAACTACTAAATCCAACTACCAGTTGCTACCGCCTTGTTCAGCCCAGCTTGCCGTGGCAATGCTTGTATTTTTTGCCTGAACCGCAGCTACATAACTCATTGCGACCGATTTTAGCTTCGTCGCGAATAAACGGCGTTATCGGCTGCGCGGGCGCTGCTCCCGGCGGAATTGCATTCGCCTCTTCGTTGTCTTCGGCTATCGCCGAGACCTGCGCATGCTGGAACTGCATTTTCTTATGCGTGTCCTCTTCGCGCCGCTGTTGCTCGAGCTGCTCCAACTCATCCTGACGGCGAATTTCAACGTGCGCAAGGAAACGCACCACTTCGCGCTTCAAGTTATCCAGCATTTGCTCGAACAAGGTAAAGGCTTCGCGCTTATATTCCTGCTTCGGATTTTTCTGCGCGTAGGCACGCAAATGAATTCCGTAGCGCAGATGGTCCATCATCGATAGATGCTCTTTCCACAAGCTATCCAGCACCTGCAGCATGATGTACTTTTCCAAACGGAAAATTTCGTCGCCGATAGCTGCGCGCTTGCGTTGATAGGCCGCGTTTACTTCATCCATGATTTTTGCGCGCAGCGGTTCTTCGTGCAGAGACTTATCGCTTTCCAGCCAATGCTGCACCGGCGCCTGCACCGCAAATTCGGTCTCCAGGCGCTTCTCCAATCCAGCGGTATCCCACTGCTCCTCCAAACTTTCCGGCGGGATATATTCATCGATAACGCTATTCACGACATCGGTACGGATGGCATCGATGCTATCGGAGATCGACTCAAACTCTAACAATTCATTGCGCTGCTGGTAGACGATTTGACGTTGATCGTTGGCGACATCGTCATACTCGAGCAACTGCTTACGCATATCGAAGTTGCGCGCCTCGACTTTGCGCTGCGCTTTTTCGATCGCATTGCTTACCATCCGGTGCTCGATCGCCTCGCCCTTCTCCATACCGAGCGCCTGCATAATGCCCTTCACGCGATCGGATGCAAAAATTCGCATCAAGCTATCTTCGAGCGATAAATAGAAGCGCGACAAGCCGGGATCGCCCTGGCGACCCGCGCGACCGCGCAATTGATTATCGATGCGGCGCGATTCGTGACGCTCTGTGCCGATGATATGCAGGCCACCGGCAGCGATAACCTGTTCGTTGCGTTTACGCCAGGCATCGCGCGCCGCTTGAATCTGCTCGGCCGATGCGTCCTTCATTTGCCCGATTTCGGCTTCGACGCTACCGCCCAACACGATATCGGTACCGCGACCGGCCATGTTAGTAGCGACGGTGACTACACCCGGCCGACCCGCCTGCGCGATAATTTCCGCTTCCTGGCGATGGTATTTTGCGTTCAAAACTTTGTGCGGAATACCGGCTTTTTTGAGGCGCTCGGATAACTCCTCGGAGGTTTCGATAGACGCGGTACCGACCAATACCGGCGCGCCTTTTTCGATGACCGCTTTTACATCCTCGACAATCGCATCGTATTTCTCGCCCTTGGTCAGATAGACGAGATCGTTCATGTCTTGGCGCGTGGTTGGTTTATTGGTGGGAATAACCACCACGTCCAAACCGTAAATTTGATGAAACTCGTAAGCTTCGGTATCGGCGGTACCGGTCATGCCGGCCAATTTGTCGAACAGACGGAAATAATTTTGGAACGTAGTCGATGCCAGCGTTTGCGTCTCGGCCTGAATGTGCACATTCTCTTTGGCTTCGATCGCCTGGTGCAAACCTTCCGATAAACGCCGCCCCGGCATTGTTCGTCCGGTATGCTCGTCGATCAGTACGACCTGCTCGTCCTGTACGATGTATTCGATATCACGATGGTATAACGAGTGCGCGCGCAACGCCGAGTGAACATGATGCAATAAATTGAGGTTGGCTGCGGAATATAAACTGTCGCCGGCCTGCAACATGCCATTTTGCACCAACCATTCTTCGATTAATTGATGGCCGTCCTCGGTGACTTCAACCTGCCGCATTTTTTCGTCGACAGTGTAATGGCCGGTCGATTTCGGCTCCGGGCCCGGCTCCACCACACCCTGCTCCAACTTCGGCACCAATTGGTTGATGCGCCGATATAATTCGGAGCTATCTTCCGCAGCGCCTGAAATGATCAGCGGCGTACGCGCTTCATCGATCAGAATCGAATCGACTTCGTCGACGATGGAAAAGTACAGGCCGCGCTGAAAACGGTCCTCTTTCGAGAATGCCATATTGTCGCGCAAGTAATCGAAGCCAAATTCATTGTTGGTGCCGTAGGTGATATCGGCTGCGTAAGCTGCGCGCTTCGCACTCGGTTCCTGGCCAGACAAAATCACGCCGAAATTCATGCCGAGAAAGCGATAGATAGGGCCCATCCATTCGGCATCGCGCTGCGCGAGATAATCGTTCACTGTGATAACAAATACACCCTTGCCGGCCAGTGCATTTAAATAGACCGGCAATGTCGCCATCAGTGTTTTGCCTTCGCCGGTGCGCATCTCCGCGATGCGACCTTCGTGCAGCGTGATACCACCGATCATTTGCACGTCGAAGTGCCGCATGCCCAACACGCGTTTACCGGCTTCGCGCACTACCGCAAAAGCTTCGGGCAGAAGATCGTCCAGGCTCGCGCCCTGCTGCAGGCGCTGTTTGAATTCGGCGGTTTTAGCGCGCAAGGCATCGTCATCGAGCGCAACGATCGCTTGTTCAAAACTGTTAATTTGGGCAACCAGTTTGCCCATACGCTTTAGTTCGCGATCGTTTTTGCTGCCGAAAACCTTTTTGAGCATGAGTCCTAACATAATGTCCTACTACCTTTAACGCTGCCGCTATGTTGAATATAACTAGAGCGCAATATTAGAGAGCGATCGCCCGCGAGGGGTCGGATCATACCGACTGGGTGCAAAAGGGCAAAGCTTTTGCGCAGGCAAAAATCAGCGGCTAGCTTGATGAATATAAACGAAAGGATCGACCGGACGACCATGCTTGTAGACTTCGAAGTGAAGATGCGAGCCGGTTGAGCGGCCGCTGCTGCCCATCAGCGCAATAACCTGGCCTTTGCGCACCAGATCGCCGGCTTTTACCACGACTAACTTACTATGCGCATAACGCGAATAGCAGTCGTCGCCATGGTCGATCTCGACCAGACGCCCGTAGCCCTGCTTTTCGCCTGCGAAAGTCACTACACCGTCGCCGGCCGCCATGATCGCCGTGCCAGCCTTCGCGGAAAAGTCGATACCTTCATGCATCGCGCGTTGACCGCTAAAAGGATCGACGCGCATACCGAAGTAGGACGATATGCCAGCGCGCAGTACCGGCTGCGCGGACCAGAGTGCACGCTCTCCGACCTTGCGCTGTGTCAGCCATTCGTTAAGCGTTTCCTGTTGCTGCTCGCGCCCGTCGATTTGCCGCGCCAAACGCTCGATGGTCTGATAGATGTCTTGCGACTCGCTATCCCGCAGCTTGGGTGGGAAGGACTCTGCGACGGTAGGTCCGCCGGTAGCGGCGACCGATCTGTCTAAAATGGGTATGAGCGGATCAGCGGCACGCTCGACCCGAAAGTTAACCCGACCCACTTGCTCTTCAAGTGCGGCCATACGGCCGGCCAACGCGTCGATCTGCGGAGCCTCGATGCGGGTCGGGTCGACCACTCGCATACGCTCGCGCAATGCTGCGCCCAATTCATCCTCAACTGCATTCGGTGGCTGATGACCGATTGCATATCCCATCGCCAAACCGGCGCCAAGTGGCAAGCCGATCGCGCAAAAAGACAATAGCGTGCGAGTCCAACGACTAAATGTCGAAGTTTGCGTCGGACTCGACCGGCTTGCGTTGGGGGTTATTTTCATCATCAACAGAGCGATAGGCGATTTATCGGCACTTAAACGGGATGCAACTATCGCACAACTTTTTATATCAGGGCAAACCTCCACCCCGGCAGATCACTTTCCAACCAGCTGAAAGGTGGCGAATTTTATTTCTATTATTGGGGCCTTAAAAGAAAAATCCCCGCACCCATCAGGAGCCCGGGATTCAATTCGTAGCGGGGCTTAAGCCAGAGCGACAGGCATACCGTAGGAAATAGGCGCTTTCTGCGCATCTTCAAAAGTCACCATTTCCCATGCATCGCGCTCGGCGATCAGGGTACGCACGGAAATATTATTCAATGCGTGGCCCGATTTAACCGCTCTGAACTCACCGATCAGGCTATAGCCAAGTAAATACAAATCGCCGATGGCATCGAGCATCTTATGTTTAACGAATTCGTCCTCGTAGCGCAGGCCATCTTCGTTAACGATGCGGTATTCATCCACTACCACCGCATTATCCAGACTACCGCCGCGCACCAGGCCCTTGCTGCGCAGATACTCGAACTCGTGCATAAAGCCAAAGGTGCGGGCGCGACTAACCTCTTTAACGAACGACGTGCTGGAAAAATCGATTTCCGCATGACTGTTGCGATCGCGAAAAACCGGGTGGTCGAAATCGATGGTGAACGATACTTTGAAGCCAGCAAAGGGGAGGAAGCTGGCTACCTTGTCACCGTCTTTAATGACCACCGGACGCTTGATACGAATAAAGCGTTTAGCGGCTTTTTGCTCTTCGATGCCCGCCGACTGCAGCAGAAAAACGAACGGAGCAGCACTACCATCCATAATGGGCACTTCCGGCGCGCTGAGCTCGATATAGCAGTTATCGATCCCCAGACCCGCCATCGCCGCCAACAAGTGCTCGACCGTCGAAACCCGCACATCGCCCTTCATCAGCGTCGTCGACAAGGTCGTGTCGCCGACGTTTTCCGCCTTGGCCGCAATTTCGACCACGGGATTGAGGTCCACGCGGCGAAAGACTATGCCGGTATCGATGGGCGCGGGACGAAGCGTCAAATAGACTTTTTCGCCCGTATGCAAGCCCACGCCGGTGGCGCGGATGGCATTGCGCAGAGTTCGCTGTCTGATCATCTGTGGGTATTTACCCTGTTACGGCGGGATATAGATTCTGCAAGTCTAGCAGAATCTATGCCGCTCACAAACTCACATCCCGCAGCAGCCCACCGAATCGCTTCGACGGACGCCTTTTTAATCCGCCTGGCGGCGTAAAAAGGCCGGGATATCCAAGTACTCCATATCGGGCTCGACCAATGGTGCCGCTTTGGCCACCACCTCTCTTGCCACCGCCGCTGACTGCTGATTACGCATGACAGTGGGGCGATCCAAGTCTCGATAAACCACCGGCGTCGGCTCGACCAGCGGCTTTTTAGTTTCTACTACCTTAAACGGCGCATCCTGAACGGCAGCTGAAGGCATGCCTAAGCCGGTTGCGACCACAGTAACCTTCAACTCGTCGCGCATCTCCGGATCGATAACGGTTCCGACCACAACGGTGGCGCTCTCGGAGGCAAATTCTTCGATGATATCGCCGACCTCGGTAAATTCGCCCAGCGACAAATCCAGACCGGCGGTAATATTGACCAGAATACCGCGCGCGCCCTGCAGATCGACATCCTCCAGCAGCGGACTACGGATTGCGGCCTCGGCAGCTTCGCGCGCGCGATTCTCGCCGCGCGCAATACCGGTGCCCATCATCGCCGCACCCATTTCCGACATCACGGTGCGCACGTCGGCAAAGTCGACGTTGATCATACCGGGGCGAATAATTAAATCTGCGATGCCCTGCACAGCGCCGAGTAAAACATCGTTCGCCGCTTTGAAGGCCGTCATCAGACTGGTGTTCTTGCCTAATACCGCCAACAACTTCTCGTTGGGAATGGTAATCAGCGAATCGACATGTTCCTGTAATTCACGAATACCTTCATTGGCGACCGCCATGCGCTTCTTGCCTTCGAACGGGAAGGGCTTGGTGACCACCGCGACGGTCAGGATGCCCAGATCGCGTGCGACCTGCGCCACTACCGGAGCACCGCCGGTACCGGTGCCGCCGCCCATACCTGCGGTGATGAACACCATATCGGCACCGCGCAGTACCTCCGCGATGCGATCGCGATCCTCGAGCGCAGCCTGCCGGCCAACGTCCGGGTTAGCGCCTGCGCCGAGCCCCTTGGTGACGCCCGAACCCAATTGCAGCACGGTTTTCGAGGCCACATCGGTGAGCGCCTGAGCATCGGTGTTAGCGCAGATGAAATCCACACCATCCACCGAACTGGCGATCATATGCTTGACAGCATTACCCCCGCCGCCGCCGACTCCGACCACTTTGATTACAGCGTTTTGCGGAACACTATCTACTAATTCAAACATGATGTTTCTCCCCTTTTTTAAAACCTACCCGGCCTGCCCGGAACCGCGTTACCCGTTAACCAAAATCACTCGACCAAACTTTCT
>DATIED010000530.1:0-9833 GCA_035455965.1 Spongiibacteraceae bacterium | reverse complement strand
GTCGATGCTCAACAAGCCATGATTTTTAAAAAACTGCACGAAGAACCGCAGCGGAAAGTCCAGCATGGATTGCGTGCTGGCCGACCAAATAGCTGCGCCCATCGGTATCAGGAAGCGGTGCACGAAATAGTCGCCGTAATGTCGCTGCCACAGATATTCGCCCAAGGTGGCAGTGTCGTCGATTCGACCCGCCCGTAAATCGGCTTCCGCCTCCTTGTTAAAGCGCAGAATATCGCTCGCCATGCGCCAGAATTTCGGATTGATCAGGTTACCGCGCTGCGCAAACAAGGTATTTAAATTGCTGCCGCTATACTCGAAATCGCTGTCGCGACTTTTGACGCTAAAACTCATTTCGGTCGGTTGGCTGGCGACACCCAGCTCGTTCAATAGTCGAATAAAGTTCGGGTAGGTCCAATCGTTGTAGACGATAAATCCGGTATCGATAGCATAGCGTCGACCATCGACATCGACATCGACATCGACGGTGGCGGTATGGCCGCCGATGATCGGATTGGCTTCGAATACCGTCACTTCATGACGGCGAGATAATAAATAAGCGCTGGTTAAACCGGAGATGCCGGTGCCGATTACTGCAATCTTCAAAATGTAGCTCCTTCGATGGCATTGCTCCCTGTATACCGCGGCTCCTTATGGTGTTTGATCAATTGATATTAGCCTTGGGTAACGGCACGTACGATATGCAGCTGCAAGCGCTGCGGCAACAAACCCAATAGCGATAAGTTCCAACCCAGTCGACGCGGAAATGCGATATGCAATTTTCGCTGCTGCATGCCCGTTAAAATTCGCCGCACCGCAGTATCGACATCGATCATGGATGGCATGGAAAAATCGTTGCGGTCGGTCAGCGGCGTTTTTACAAAGCCTGGGCTCACCACCGAAATATCGACGTCCGCACCGATATCGACGCGCAGCGACTCGAAAAAATAGCGTAATGCCGCCTTCGACGCTCCATAGACCTCGGCGCGTGGCAGTGGCACATAGGTACTCATCGAACTCACGCAAACTAAATAGGGCCGTTGCGGAGCGCGGCGCAACAACGGCAGGAGCGCTTGCGCGCTGTGCACGGCGCCAAAAAAATTGACCGCCATTACGCGCTGCACTAAGTCGATATCGATAATGCCGCGCTCGATGTACTCGCAGTTGCCCGCGTTCAGAATCGCAATATCCAACCAGTCGAATTTACTTTGCACGAATTCGCGAACGCGCTCGCCCTGTGCGCCATCGCTGACATCCCACACCAACGGAATTAAACGCCCGGGCAGCAATGCGGCGAGCGCTTGCAATGCCGGCAGCGAACGTCCGGCGGCAATCACGCGATTGCCGCGCTGCGCCAGCGCCAGTGCCAGCGCGCGGCCGATGCCGCTCGATGCGCCGGTGATGAGAATATTTTTTTCGGACAGATTGCACCTCATTACACATCGCCTGCCTGTTGCATACGCCGTTTCAAAAGGCGTACAGCTGCGCCCAATAGAGGTACGTGCTCGTAAAGCAATGCTCCGGCATCGTAAAAATCCTCGTGGTAAAAAATTTTTTCTTCCCCACGAATAAAGCTAACGCCGGGTATGACGATTTCGCGACCTGAGTTCAGTTGCGGGGACGAGAAAAAAAGCTGCCAGCGAATATAGGTTTCGGCAGCACCATCCATAAATCACCTCGCCTCGGCATAATTTGTCGAAGTCGCTGGAGAAAATGCCGCGAGCGCGCGACTGCGCGCAAACTTCAAATCCACCATTGGCGGCGGATAACCTGTGCTCAACAATTGTGGGTGACCGGGCTGGAGAATTATTTTTGCCGGCAAGGCGCCGAGTTCGGGTAGAAAGCGCTTACAAAATTGCGCGTCGGCATCGAAACGTTCAGCCTGGCGCACCGGACTCAGCAAACGGAAGTACGGTACAGCATCGGTGCCGGTCGATGCGCTCCACTGCCAACCGCCGTTGTTGGCGGCGAGATCGCCGTCGATCAACTGCTGCATGAAGTAGCGTTCACCCCAGCGCCAGTCCAGCAATAAATATTTGCTGAGAAACATCGCTGTCACCATCCGCAGCCGATTGTGCATCCAGCCGGTCTCGCACAGCTGTCGCATTGCGGCGTCGATCAACGGAAAGCCGGTCCGACCAACGCACCACTGCGAAAATTCCGCGGCATCGCGCCGCCATGGTACGCGCTCGGTTTCGCTGCGTAGCGGCTGGTGCTTGCTGACGCGCGGAAATTGCGCCAGCACGTGTTGATAGAATTCGCGCCAAATTAATTCATTCAGCCAACAACCGACGCCGCTGTCGCCGCTTTGCCAAAGTTCGCCGCTATTGCTGGCGGCAACCGCGAGCGCCGCTTCGACGCAGCGCCGCAACGAAATAACCCCCAACGACAGATACGGCGACAATCCACTGGTGCCGGCAAGGCCGGGTAGATCGCGCTGCTGTTTGTAGTCGTCGACCTTTTCTGCCAGGAACGCTTGCAGGCGCTGCGCGGCAAACGCTTCACCGGCAGGCCATAAATCGGCGGCAACGGTGCTGGATTCATACGGATAGGCAGGCAGCGGCGGCGGATCGCGCCAGCGCTCCGCCTTGCACCCAATAGCTTTACCTTTAATTGCGCCGCTGCCAAGCAGATTTAATACGGCCCGGCGAAACGGCGTATAAACCTTATAGGGTTGCCCCTGCTGCGTTCGTACGCTGCCGGGTGGCAACAAAGTGGCATCATCATAGGCAAACCATGCGACGCCGCTTAGCATCAACCGCTGCTCCACCATAGCATCGCGGCGCAGCTCGTCGACAGCATATTCGCGATTCGCGTATACCGCCGTCACTTTCAACTGCTCGGTCAGCAGCGCCAAATCGTCGGCAATATTGTTGAACAGCGGAACGCTGCGCACCAATAGAGGGATATTTATTTTATTCAATTCGATACGCAGGCACTCGAGATTGCGCCACAGAAATTCGGCTTTTACAGGTGCCATGTCGTGAGCGCGCCACTGCTCCGGAATTGCGTAAAATACCGCAGCTATTTTTTTATGCTCCGCCAACGCCTCGCGTAGCGCAGTATTGTCATCTACGCGCAAATCGTTGCGAAACCACACCAAGGACGTCATTCTTTATCAGCCCGATTATTTAACATTATCGCTTTATTGCACCCAATCCTTTTCGATCATTTCGCCCATAAATAATTTGCTATCGCTACTCGCCATCGCCGGCTATCGCTCTCCACTCATAGAAGACGCTAAAGATGATTGCGCAAACGCAGCGCCGACGGATAGGGCTGCATAAATAGTTGCCGCTCTATGTAGCTGTGCGGATGCCTCGAAAAATGATGGCGCAGCAAGGTTAACGGCACTACCAGCGGCACAAAACCCCGTCGGTACTGTTCGATCAAATCGCTCAATTCCGCTTTCTCATTCGCGCTCAACTGATTTTTCAGATAGCCGCGAATATGCATCAACGTATTGGCATGACCGCTGCGCGTGGCCGGTCGCGCGAGCGCCGACATAATCAACGTTATCGTTTGCTGCGCCACCGCCGCCAGCGAACCCTTATCGGCAGTCGCCAATAGCTTGCCTAATTGCTCGTAAGTGGCGATATGCCGGCTCATGATCAAATATTTTCGCTGCGCATAAAATCTCTGCAGCGCCGCACAACTGATACCTTCGCGCTGCAACTGGCGCCAAGCGTGATACGTGAAGACGCGGGCTACGAAACTTTCGCGCAAGTGTTCATCCTGCAGACGACCATCCTCTTCCAGCGGCAGCAAAGGGTCGCAGGCGCTTAGCGCCGCCGCGAAAATGCCGGTGGCATCGCGGCCCGCCACCACGCCGGCGGGGTTGTAGCGCTTCACTCGTTCAAGACCGCAGCTCGGCGATCCCTTAACAAGGATGTAGCCGCACAGATCGGGCTGTTGCTTCAGCACCGCGGCGCCATAGTTGCGTAGCGACTGGGTGACATCGATAACACCGGCAATACTGTCGACAGCGCGCAGGTCCGACCAAACGCCGGTGAGGCCAGCTACCGGCGGGCCGCCCACAAGTCGGATAGGAGCCCGCGGCACGCCAAGCCCGATCGCCATCTCCGGGCAAAACGAGCGCCAGGAAAAAAACTGGCTCAGATCCTCCAGCAGCGGATTGTGCTTTTTGCCAAGACCGTTGAAACGTACCGGCGCGCCCAACAAACACGAGCCGACGCCAACCGGGATATAGGCTTCTAATTCGCGCGGTACTGTCATGCTCGCCGCCCGTTAATTAAGTCCACTGTCGATAAGATGTGTACGCAGCGACGACCGGCCCGGATCATTCGCTGCCGCTGGAGCCTGTGGTCTCTCTTCTATATTCGGTGTAGGATTCGTCCACGCACCTTCCAACGAATAAAATTATGGCCACCACGGATCAACCACTACCCGGCGGCGACAGGCAAAGATTGCTACTCAGTTGCAAGGCACTGATCTTCAAATGGACCTCGGTACACTTTAAGGGCTACCTCGAAAAACTCGATCAGCAGTTGCTGCGCATGGCCGAAAAAGCGGGCAGCAATCAGGATCAGAACCGCCTGCTGCAATCGCGCAGCGAATTACAACAGCGTCGCACGCTCGAAAAACAATTGCTGGGGCATATGCGCGACGTCTTCGATGCCTTTCTCAATCGCGAAGAAACCGCAAGCGATGTGGCGCAGGCCGACACCGAGTTGAAACTGGTCGATAACGACGAGCTCGAGCAGTCGATCGCCGTCGCCAATATGACACGCCGCGCCAATGCGGATTTTTCCGAGGCGCTATATGCACTGAATCAACGCCTCTCGGTGCTCGGCGGCGGCTATAAGATCAACGATCTCGGTAACCCGGTGACGCCGGCGGTATTTGCCGAAGGCTTGCAGGACACCATTGCGCCTTTGACCCTGGACATGCAATCGAAACTGGTGGTGTACAAAGTTTATGACGGCGCGGTGATGGCCAGACTGGATAAGCTGTATCACCTGCTCAATCACCATTTAAAAACACAGGGCGTACTGCCGCATCTGCGCTATCAAGTGCGCAAGGATGAAGTCGCACCACTGCCGAAAGAACTCGCCGCGCAAAACAGCGTTGAATCGATCGCCAAGCAAACCGATTTGATGAAGCTGGTGCAACAACTGCAAAATTCGCTGGGGCCGATGCCGCCAGCCACCGGCATCGCGCGGCCGGCACAATATATTGCCAGCCAATTGCAGCCATTGCAGCAGCGCAGCGGCCAAATGCTCGCTGCGGCTTTGTCGCAGACGGCGGTGCTGGAAAGCGATTACACCACGCTGCCGCAGCAGATCCAGGGCGAGACGCGCAACGCGGTCAATGCCGATGTCATTGAGATTGTCGGCCTGGTGTTTGAATACATGCTCAACGACGAGCAACTGCCGGACTCGGTAAAAGCGTTGCTGAGTTATTTACATACGCCGTTTTTGAAAGTCGCGCTGCTCGATCAACAATTTTTCAATCATCCACAGCATCCTTCCCGCCAGCTGCTGAACTCGCTGGTCGCAGCGGGCGAGCGCTGGGTCGAGCCCGAGGGCAAATATAAAAATGACGTATATCAGCAAATAAAAACCGTCGTGCAGCGTATTCTCGATGAATTCGAAAGCGACCTGCGCTTATTTTCGCAATTGACCTTCGACTTCAATCATTACCTGCGCCAGCATTCGCGACGCGTGCAACTGGCCGAGCAACGCGCACAGCAAGCGGCACGGGGCGAGGACAAGTTGAAGGAAATCCGCCAGCGCGTTGAACATTATCTGCAGCAGAAATTGCAAGGCCTGACGGTACCCGATGCGGTGCACACACTGCTATTCGAGCCATGGGCGAACGTACTGGCATTCAACTTACTGCGCTTCGGCTCCGCCAGCCCGCAATGGCAGGCGGCGGCGCAGGTTGTCGATGAGGTCTTAAGCTATCTTTATTCGGCGCCACCCAATTCTTCGGTGCAGCACGACTGTTCAGTGCAACCCAATTACTCGGCGCAGGACAACATCTCGAAGGACGACGTTTCGCACGACAAAGCCTCGCAGGAGGCTTCGCAAGTACGGGAAGCGCAACAGCGCGATTGGCAATTGCGCGACGATCTCAATGAAAAATTGAGCGCCGGCTTCCAAACAGTCGGCTACGATATCGACAGCGGTAACCGGCTATTGACCGCACTGCATAACTCCCGCCGAGCGCAACCCATGCAGGCGCCGAGCGCAACTCCCGCAATTAAAGCGGCGGATATCGATACACCGGTTGGTGCCGCGGCACAGCCGCGCGATTCGATTATCGAACAATTGAGCAAACTTGAGTTCGGCACCTGGTTTTTATTTCTGGCCAATCGGCCGCACAAGGAACAATGGGAGGCGAAGCTGGCCTGGTCCAATAGCCGCACGCAGCACTATATGTTCGTCAATCGTCTGGGCCAACAGGTCGCGGTAAAATCCGGCCCGGAACTCGCGGCCGATATACGCGCCGGCAACACGCGCATTTTACAGGCCAGGGTTCATATACCCTTTTTCGAAAGAGCACTGGAGCGCATCGCCGAACAATTGCGCCGCAACCCGCGCAGTTAGCAATGAACAGACAGCAATACGCAGTTAACCGATGGAAACCGATCTCATGGCACGTAAACTAGAACGCAAAGAACTCAGCCAGGCCATCGTCGTGCACGATGTAATTAATGGCGGCATATTCGGCGAGCTGGTGAATATCACCACCGAAGGCCTGATGGTAATGACCGAGCGCGAAATCGAAACGCAGGCGATCTTTCAACTTAACTTGCAGCTGCCGGAGCCATTGATCGGCAGCGATCAATTATTGCTGGGGGCCGATTGCCTGTGGTGTCGGCGCGCCGAAAATTTTCACCGCTACTGGGCCGGCTTTCAAATTATCGACGCCTCGGAAGTCGCGCTGGAACAGATCGAAGCATTGATCGCTCTTTACGCCAAAGAAAACAGCATGCAGCAATGAGCGGTGCCCGCAATAGCCGCAAACAATTTTCGCGGGTAAATTGTTTGCGGAAAGCTATTCGCAGTCAATCAATGCGCGGCTTGGGCGGCCACTACGAATAAACCGATGACAGATGCCATACCCAGCCCCCATACGGCACTGCGCAATGCGGCCCAATCCTTGACGTAACAGATGCCATAAAGGATGCGAAAAACAATAAACGCCATCGCCAGATTATCGATCGACGACTGCGCAGCATGTACGAAATGCGCGATGATCACCGCTGCGGCGAACGGTGGGAACGCCTCGTAGCTATTGAGCTGAGCCCAGTGCGCGCGCTTGCGGTAACCGTCCAGCGCCTCAAGCAATTCGCGCGGATTGTGATTGCCGGAAGCAGGAAAGCCCCCGCCACTCATCTTTGCGATACCAGTCCACACCATGGGCAATAGCGCCGCGATCAATACACACCAGAAAGCGATGGTCATTTCTTTACTCTCCATTCGTTGTGCCCACCTATCGGATCGTTATGGCCAACTATCGGATTGTTGTGGATAGTTATTGGGCCGTACAGATAGTTACTGGGACGATAGTTATCGTGAATACCTGGCAATACTCAGCGTAGCGCTTATCGACAGGCTTGCTAAACTGACTCGGCGGACTATACGCGAAGAGCGGGCCTTTGGATCGATTGGGCCTGTTACAAATCAGTAATGGATAATTATCTTGGAAAACAGCGCAACTCTTATTTGGGGTTTATTATTCGGCGCGATCGGCGTCGGCTATTTCCTCTACGGCAAGAAGCAGCGTCGACCGCTGCCATTTGCCTGCGGTCTATTGCTGATGATATTTCCGTATTTCGTCGCCAACACCACCGCGATCGTTATCGTCGGCACAGTGTTGAGCCTAATACCCTATTTTTTTGGCCGATAGCCTTATACTGCAAGCACACGTCGCATCGACAATAAAATCGTATCCACAGCATTGCACTGGAATGCCATGAAAAAAATAATTTTTACGTTGCTGATCGTCGCACTGCTCATTGTTCTGGTCATCGCCCTGGCAATCTACAAGCCATGGGTCGGTAAGCCCGTTGCCGATAATCGATCGCTGCGCCAGCCGCCGGCAGGCAGCATGATCGGTTTTGCCGACCAGCATTCGACCTATGCCTGGCTCGGGATACCGTTTGCTCAGCCGCCACTCGGTGCTCTGCGTTGGCGAGCGCCGCAAGCACCGGCACAGTGGAGCGGCACTCGCGCGGTACTTGAACACAGCGAACCGTGCGCACAACTGCGCCTATTTACACTCGGCGACGAGCATGCCACGACCGGCAGCGAAGACTGCCTCTATCTCAACATCTGGACTCCGCAATTAACAGCCGAACAAATTCAGCAACAAACACCTGCACGGCGGCTGCCGGTAATGGTTTGGATTCACGGTGGCGGCAATACTCTGGGCTTTAGCAGCTCTACACTAGGCCACCACCTCGCGGGCGAGCAACAAGTCGTAGTCGTGACATTGCAATACCGGCTCGGCATATTCGGCTGGCTCAGTCATCCCGCGCTGCGCGCTGCAGCAACCTCGCCGGCCGACGCATCGAGCAATTTCGGCCTGCTCGATTTGATCGCCGGCCTGCAATGGGTACATGACAATATCGCTGCTTTTGGCGGCGATCCCGCTAACGTCACGATCTTTGGCGAGAGCGCCGGCGGCCACAATGTCTATGCGCTGTTGGCCGCGCCGCCAGCCAAAGGTTTATTCCATCGCGCCATCGTCGAAAGCGGATCGCTCGGCTCGATCCCCACCAGCGCAGCGGAAAACTATAGCGACGATGCCGAGCCGGGACTCGCGCACAGCTCGCGCGAATATATCAATCGATTACTGATCGACGATAAGATCGCGAGCGATCGCGCCGCTGCGAAAGCACATCAGCAGCAAATGAGCGCCGCCGATATCAGCGCTTATTTGCGCGGCAAAACTACGCAGCAATTACTGGCGGTAGTGGAGCGGCGCAGTCTCGGCATGTATTTCGCGCCGACCATTATCCGCGATGGCTACGCGGTGCCGCAGCAATCGTTCCGCGAACTGTTCGCCGATACCGCCCGCTACAACAGTGTGCCCATCATCACCGGCACCAATCGCGATGAATACAAGTTGTTTCTTTCATCGAGCCCAGACTTGACCGAAAAGCGTTTCGGCTTCGTGCCCAAAATAAAAAATCTCGAAACCTACAATCGCATCACCGGTTATTTTTCCGATACCTGGAAAGCCCAGGCGGTCGACGACGCGGCGGAGATATTGCAGCACAGCCAGGGAGCGACGGTATTCACCTATCGCCTCGACTGGGACGATGAAGCGGACTACGGCATTGTTAATCTGCACGATCTGCTCGGCGCCGCGCACAGCATCGATATCAATTTCGTATTCGGCGACGACGCTACGCAGGGACTGCCGCTGGCCACTCGCAGCAATGCGCAGGGCCGGCAGCAATTAACCGCGGCGCTGATGGCATATTGGGCCAATTTTGCCCGCACCGGCACGCCGGGCAACGGTGGCCAAGCCACGCTGCCGGAGTGGACGGCCTGGAGCGCAGGCGAACCGTCGTTAATGGTTTTTGATATCGCCGCTAAAGGTGGCGTGCGCATGAGTGCCGATCGCTTATCCATCGCTACAGTCAAGCAGCGCTTGCACGACGATCGTAAAGTCGACAATGAATACGCGCGCTGTCAGCTTTATGTGCAATTATTTTATCTCGGTCTTACCGCCGATTTCTGGGATGGAAACGAATACAACGAATGGGGTTGCAGTGCGTATCAGCGCGAACAATTTAAGACGGTATTGTGATACGAAAAAACTGAGCACAGCGAAGCGGAGGGGTCCGGTCGCAGCAC
>DATIED010000529.1:0-2040 GCA_035455965.1 Spongiibacteraceae bacterium | reverse complement strand
GAGCTGTCGAACAATAAAACATTTTTATTGGCATCAGTACCAAGGACAGCAAAAGCGCATTTATGTAAATAATCTGCGCCCGGCCTAATGAGATATCGAAAGCGCCTCCGCGATATTTACCGGCACCTCACGAAATAATTGTGCGCACCCATTAAATCTTATTGTTTATTTTAGCTCGGCCTTAACCGCGACATAAATATCGATGTACATTCGCTACTTGGCCATCAAAAAGCTTGCAACAGCTTCCGTTCCACCTTTTGCCACCGAATCCATCAAACCCCAAAAGCCGTGAATCATGCCATCGAAGCGCTTGAGAGTTACCGGCACACCGGCCGAACTTAAGCGCTCGGCATAGCACTCGCCCTCATCGCGCAATGGATCGTATTGCGCGGAAATCACTAAGGCCGGTGGCAAATCGCTCAAACTGTCAGCGCAAATCGGCGAGACATAAGGATTAGACCGATCCTGTTCATTGGCAACATACAGGGCCCAAAAGTCTTCCATCGCCTGGCTCGTCAGCATATAACCCTCGGCATTGTCTCGGTAGGATGCGTATGGCGTCGCCTGCGCGTGTGAAAAATAATCGATCACCGGATAAACCAACACCTGTTTGAATAGTTTCGGGCCGCCGCGATCGCGCGCCATCAATGCCACTACTGCGGCGAGATTGCCGCCCGCACTATCCCCACCCACTGCAACGCGCTGCAAATCGATTTGTAACTCTTTGGCATTTTCTACTGCCCACTGGGTCGCGGCATAACAATCCTCCGGCGCGGCTGGAAATACATGCTCCGGTGCCAACCGGTAATCGACCGAAATTACTTTAAAGCCGCTCGCGCGCACGACATTGCGGCAAGTTAGGTCATGCGTCTCCAAACTGCCCATGACAAAGCCGCCACCATGAAAATACATTAATAATGGCCAAGGCCCAGAACCAGCGGGCGTGTAAATACGTAAAGGAATCGCCCCTTGCGCTGTCGTTACAACACAATTCTCAACGGCCTGAACCGGCGGCAAATCCGCTTCGGCGGGCTTCATAGCCGTCTCCATGGCGCGCACTTGTGGATAGTTTTCGCGCAGATTAAACAACATATTCGCAAATGGGGTTTGCAGTAATGCTTGCAGCTCGGGATGGACCGACATGTCTATATACTCTCTTTCAATAGCTCGTATTTGATTACCGATATGGCTTATCTTTTTCGATAAGATATTGCTGTGTAATTTGTTAGTTAGCAGCCACGAATACTCAAAAGGTAACTAATAATGACGATGTGCACGACGCCTGCGCCAAGCGATCATACGATCTCGAAGCGCCGTCTTCAATTATTGTATAGTCGCGAGCGTTCTATTTCTAAGCGGCGCCAGACACCGCATTCCCTGTTCGCTAATATTGGTCGGAGTAATATATGCAACGTTTTCAAAACAAGGTAGCTTTCGTTACCGGTGCGGCCTCAGGTATCGGTTTAGCGACTGCACAGCACTTCGCTCAAGAGGGCGCGAGCGTTTTTGCCTGCGACATGAACGACGCCCTACTGCAGGAAGAGATGGCTAAAATAACGGCGCTGGGGCACTCAGTAACGGCGCGAGCATTAAACGTCACCGATAACGAGGCGTGTCAAGCGGCAGTAGCAGAAGCAGTCGCGATATATGGCCAACTCGACATTTTGTGCAATATTGCCGGCATCAGCCTGTTCAGCCACTTTATCGAAATGAAGCTCAGCGCCTGGGACAAAGTTATCGCGGTCAACCTGACCTCGGTAGCCGTGCTGTGCCAAGCCGCATTACCCCATCTATTAAAAAGCCGGGGCAATATCGTCAATGTCGCTTCAACTGCCGCATTGGTCGGACTACCCTACAATGCGGCTTACTGCGCCAGCAAGGCCGGCGTATTGATGCTGACCAAATCGCTGGCAGTAGACTTTGCCGAGCATGGCGTACGCGTTAACGCCGTCTGCCCAGGAGGTGTAAACACGCCACTTGCGCAGAATGTTACTTTGCCGGAAAACACTAATTTACAGGTGCTCGGCCGCGCCTTCCCCC
>DATIED010000528.1:0-3189 GCA_035455965.1 Spongiibacteraceae bacterium | reverse complement strand
AACAGGCGCCCGGCAAGCTTTCAACACAGTAACGCGCGAATGGTTTTGTGCAGCATAGCGCGAAAAACTTTTATGCGCGCCGGATCGCTGGGCGTGTAACTGCGATCGCCGCCGAGCGAGCCGGCCAGCACCACGTAGTTGAGAATACTGGTGCCGAGAAAATACAGCGCCATCATTGGCTCGACATCTTGAGAGAATTCGCCGGCGGCTTTACCGGCGATGATGACTGTCTCCAGCTGTGCGAGCGTGGTTTCGGAAAACTCGACCGGGTTGGTCGAGCGCGGTGTGATATCGGCGCCGTTGCGCACGATGATGCGCGCCGCCGTCGGCCGCGCCACCCAGAAGTCCAACCAGCAATCCAATAACAGCTCCAGCCGCTGCAGCGCCGTGCCGTCGCGAGTGACGCGCTGTTCGGCCAGGCCTTGTAAAGCCGCGAAAATATCGGCCTCCACCGCGTCGTACAGCTCCTGTTTATTTTTGAAGTAGTAGACGATCGAGGCGCGCCGGATGCCGACCGCGGCGGCCACATCCTCCAGCCGCGCCGCGCTGAAACCCAGCTCGGCAAAAATGGTTTCGGCGGCGGTCAGGATATTCTGGCGCGTGCGGTCGCTCTTCAGCGGTCGGGGTGGCGTACTCATAGGAATTGGAAATCCAGCATTTCTTGAACGAGCGCTACGATACCTGAAGTTCCCGATTCAGCCATCCCCTGCGCCCCCGAACCGGCATCGCTCCTCGCCGGGTTCTCGCTGGATTTGCAATGCCAGGGCCACTGCGTTAGATTGACAAATTCTACCTGCGCGAAGGCAGAATTTAAGGGTGGAGCCACGGTCTCGGCTTTGCATCACTGCGGCACGCCATCTATGTTCCGTTATTGCTGCGGCCGGTGATCGCGTCGATGCGATAAGCTCGCGCCGTAACAGCGCCGCATTGACGAAAACGATTTAGCCGTACCGCGCGCAATTTTCGCCTCGATATTTTTTGGAGAGTGCCATGTCATCGAAGTTAGATACCCCCGACTTTTCTCTTAACTCCGGCGCGATCACCACCGGCGTGGTCGTCACGGGCGGTGCATCGGGTATCGGTCTCGCCAGCGCCAAGGCGTTAGCCGCGGTCGGCCGCCCTGTCGCGCTTTTCGATATCGATGCGGCGAAAGCGCAAAGCGCCGCCGACACGATTCAAAATGAATACAGCGTCGCCGCGATCGGTGTCGGCATCGATCTGCGCGATCCGCAAACCTATGCGGCCGCGCTCGATAAAGCGCGCGCCGCGCTGAAAAATATCGGCGCTCTGGTGCACGCCGCCGGCACCGTCGATACCGATTCGCTGGATGGCATTACGCCGGCAAGCTGGGATGCCGGCATCAATGTGCATCTGCGTCCGCTCGCATTATTGACGCAGGCGCTGCTGGCGGATTTTCGCGCCAATCCCGGCTCGGCTGTAGTCGGTATTGCTTCGATCAACGCCACGCTCGGCAACAGCATGAATCCAATCTACAGCGCCGCTAAAAGCGGTATGTTAGGTTTGATTCGCTCGCTGGCGGACCGACTCGCAATGGATAACGTGCGTATCAACGCGGTATCGCCGGGACAAATTTTGACGCCGATGATGCAGCCCGCCGTCGATGCATTGCCGGCCGGCACTTTCGAGCGCCGCATTCTGTTGGGCCGTTTAGGCGCGCCGGAAGAAGTCGGCCGCGTGGTGCGATTCTTATTGTCGAATGAGGCGAGCTATATCACCGCCGCAGAAATCGTCGTCGATGGCGGCAATATTTCTTCGCAGCGGTTTTAATAAGAGAAACCGTGCGAGGTTCCCTACCCCTCTGTCACTTCGTGACATCTCCCTTTAGGCCCTATGGGTCCTACTTCGCAGGGGCGACAAGTTTGTACTCCGACTCGCCTCCCCTGCAACGTAGGACCCATAGGGCCTAAAGGGAGGTGCTGAGCGTAGCGAAGCGGAGGGGTCTGGTCGCAGCACAATGCTAAATTCGTGCGAGGTTCCTGACCCCTCTGTCACTGCGTGACATCTCCCCTATTACATAGGGGCGACAAGTCCGTGCACCGACTCGCCTCCCCTGCGCTAGGGGCAACAAGTTTGTGCTCCGACACCTCCCCTGCACGGCAAGGGCGTGCTCTAACTCGCCTCCCCTGCGCAGTAGCGGAGGGGTCCGCGGACTTGCAGCATTCGACATAGACACCCATAACATGACCGTTATAATCGCTCCGACCCCAATGGAGATAAACCTCGTGTATCAACGCCTGCAAATCGATCTCGACCCCAATGGCATCGCGCATGTGCAACTGGCGCGTCCGGAAAAAATGAATGCGCTCGATGCAGTGATCTTTCCGGAATTGATTCGCGCCGCCGAAGAACTCGCAGCCAATCCGCAAGTGCGCGTCGTCGTCATGTCCGGTCAAGGCCGCGCGTTTTGCGCCGGTCTCGATCTCTCGTTATTCAGCAATCCGAATCTGCGCAGCATGCTCGGCGACAACGATGCCAACGGTGTCAACGATGTGCAGCGCGCGGTGTGGGCGTGGCGCATGCTGCCGGTGCCGGTGCTCGCCGCCGTGCATGGCACCGCATTCGGCGGCGGCCTGCAATTGATGCTCGGCGCCGATCTGCGTTTCGTCGCTCCCGATACGCGACTCAGCATTATGGAAATCGATTACGGCATCATTCCCGATATTTGCGGCACGCAATTGTGGGGACATCTGGTGCGCGAAGATGTAATGCGCGAACTGGTTTTCACCGGCCGCATTTTCGACGGCAATGAAGCAGTGACACTAGGCTTTGCCACCAAGCTCGCCGACGACCCGCTAGCCGCCGCGCTGGCAATGGCGACCACCATTGCTAACAAAAGTCCCGACGCCATTCGCGCCGCCAAAAAATTAATTAACGATTACCGCAGCACCAGTGTCGCCGATGGTTTACGCCGCGAAGCGCAAACACAGATCGGCTTATTGTTTGGACCGAATCAACTCGAAGCGGTTGCGGCAAAAATGGAAAAGCGTGCACCGCAGTTCAGCGATCCGAAATAGGCCAAGCGATAAAGGAGGATTATTGTTGCAAGTGGCAGGGTAATAGCGTTACTGTCGTTTTTTAGAAAACATAACCACGACAAATAGCATAACTGGGGTCTCAGCATGGATGTATTTTCGAAATTCATATCAGCGACGAGCATCGCGGCAACGA